>NZ_MKJW01000166.1:0-82044 GCF_001942375.1 Kocuria sp. CNJ-770 | reverse complement strand
TGCGCCTGCTGCGCGAGGCCAAGGACGCCCCCTCCCTCACCGCCGCCATGAACCACGCGGCCTTCAACCTGGCCAACGCCATGGGCGCCTTCCTCGGCGGCGCCGTGATCTCCGCCGGGTGGGGCTACCGCGCCCCGGCCTGGGTGGGCGTGGGCCTGGCCCTGGTCGGCCTCCTCATCCTGGCCTACGCCGTGCGGATCCAGCGCTCCGGCGCCGCTCCGGCGAGGATCCCGGCACGGACCGTCTCCGCCTGGCCCGCCCGGACCTTCGGGACGCTCGTGGTGCTCCTGCCCGAGACCGCGCAGCCGGGCCCGGTCCCGGCGAGCAGCTCCCGCACCGCCTCCTGGAGCGAGCTCGTCCCCCAGTGATCCCCGGGCGACGGTCCCGGGGGCGGCCGACCCCGCCCCCGGGACCACCCCGCACCCGCCGCACGGTGGCACACTCGGTGCCATGCGTGAGCTCGTCGTCCTCGGCACCGCCTCCCAGGTGCCCACCCGCACCCGCAACCACAACGGCTATCTGCTGCGCTGGGACGGGGCGGGCCTGCTCTTCGACCCCGGGGAGGGGACGCAGCGGCAGATGACCCACGCGGGCGTCTCCGCCGCGCAGGTGACGAGGATCTGCCTCACCCACGTCCACGGCGACCACTGCTACGGACTGCCCGGCGTGCTCTCGCGCATGGTCCTGGACGGCGTGGAGCACCCGGTGGACCTGCACTACCCGGCCTCCGGCGAGGAGGTGGTCCGGGCCCTCGTCTCCCTCGCGACCCCCGGCCTCGACCTGCGGCTGCACCCCCACGGAGGCCCGGGGGCCGTGGCCGCGGACCTGGAGGTGCGCCCCCTGCACCACCGCGTGGAGACCTACGGGTACCGGCTCACCGAACCGGACGGCCGCACGATGGTCCCGGAGCGGCTCGCGGCGGCCGGGATCGCCGGCCCGGACGTCGGCCGGCTGCAGCGCGAGGGCCGGCTGCGCGGCGTGGACCTCGAGGACATGAGCGTCCCCCGGCCCGGCCGGCGCGTCGCCGTGGTCATGGACACGGCGCCGTGCCCGGGCGCGGAGGAGCTCGCCGAGCGCGCCGACCTGCTCCTGGCCGAGTCCACGTTCGCCGACGACGACGCCGCTCTCGCCGCACGCTACCTCCACCTCACCGCCGGGCAGGCCGGGTCGCTCGCGGCCGCCGGGAGCGCAGGGACGCTGGTCCTCACCCACTTCTCGTCGCGCTATCCCGACGTCGCCCTGCTCGCGGAGCAGGCACGCCGGCGCGCCGGGGCCGCCACCGTGCTGGCGGCCCAGGACCTCGAGCGCTTCCCCCTGCCGCCGCGACGCCCCGGCCGCCCCGGGGGCGGCACTCCGGGGCACCCCTGACGGATTGCTAGACTCGGCGGTCCCGTACTTCCTGGAGGTCACCCCATGCCGCACCGTGTCCGCGGAGGCACCATGCAGATCGGCGAGCTCGCCGAGCGCACCGGCCTGTCCCTGCGCACGATCCGTCACTACGACGACGTGGGCCTGCTGCCGGCCTCCCGCACGGAGGGCGGCTTCCGCGTGTACACCGAGCAGGACGTGGAGCGGCTGCTGGTCGTCCGGCAGATGAAGCCGCTGGGGTTCACCCTGGAGGAGATGGCCGAGCTCCTGGAGCTGCTCGGGGCCGGGCCGGCCTCCCCGGAACGGCTCGCGGACTACCTGGAGCGCGCGCGGCCGGAGCGGGACAAGCTGGCCCGCAAGCTGGCCCAGGCCGACGAGTTCATCGCCATGCTGGAGCACCGCCTCGGCCGGTGACGGCCTCCGCCGTCGGGCCGCTCCGCCCCCCCCCACCGGATATGCGATCGGTCACGTCGGGCGGCCCGGGGCTCACTCTACCCTTACGCTAGGTTAGGGTTGCATGGGCACGGGCGCCGGACCGCGCCGTGCCCGGCTGCCGCCGCTGCGCACTCCCCTCCCCGTGGCCGCACGCCACCCGGGGACCCGCGCGCCCTCGCCCGCTCCGCCCCCGCGCCCTTCCGCTCTGCCGCCCTCACGAACCGCCCTCCTGCCCCCACGAACGGAGCCTTCCCATGGCCACGACGACCACCGGCCCCGCCCCGGCACTGACCCCCGAGCAGCGCCAGTCCGTCCGTCGCACCCTCCGCTCCCCCCGTCACCTCAAGACCGAGGTCCTGGCCGGACTCGTGGTCGCCCTGGCCCTGATCCCGGAGGCGATCGCGTTCTCGATCATCGCCGGGGTCGATCCGCGGGTGGGCCTGTTCGCCTCCTTCACCATGGCCGTCACCACCGCGGTCCTCGGCGGCCGCCCGGCGATGATCTCCGCCGCCACCGGCGCGGTGGCCCTGGTCATCGCCCCGCTGATGGCCTCCCACGGCATCGACTACTTCATCGCCGCCGTGATCCTGGCCGGCCTCTTCCAGGTGGTCCTGGCCCTGATCGGCGCGGCGCGGCTCATGCGCTTCATCCCCCGCTCGGTCATGGTCGGCTTCGTCAACGCCCTGGCCATCCTGATCTTCAGCTCGCAGATCCCGGAGCTGATCGGTGTGCCCTGGGCGGTGTACCCCCTCACGCTGCTCGGCCTGGCGATCGTGTTCCTCTTCCCCCGGATCACCCGGGCGGTGCCGGCGCCGCTGGTGGCCATCGTGGTGATCACCGTCCTCGTCGTCTCGTTCGGCACCGAGGTCCCCACGGTGGGCGACAAGGGCGCGCTCCCCGAGTCCCTGCCCTCGCTGTTCCTCCCCGACGTCCCGCCGAACCTGGAGACCCTGCGGATCATCGCCCCGTACGCGCTGACCATGGCCGTGGTGGGGCTGCTGGAGTCGCTGATGACGGCCAAGCTCGTCGACGACATCACCGACACGCCCTCGCCCAAGACCCGCGAGTCCTGGGCCCAGGGCGTGGCCAACGTGGTCTCGGGCCTCTTCGGCGGGATGGGCGGCTGCGCGATGATCGGCCAGACCATGATCAACGTCAAGGCCTCCGGCGCCCGCACCCGGATCTCCACGTTCCTCGCCGGGGTGTTCCTGCTGATCCTCGTCGTCACCCTGGGTCAGGTCGTCGCGGTGATCCCGATGGCCGCACTGGTGGCGATCATGATCTTCGTGTCGTGGGCCACCTTCGACTGGCACTCCGTCCGCCCGGCGACCCTGTCCCGGATGCCGCTGCCGGAGACTCTCGTGATGGTCTCGACCGTGGTCGTGACCGTGTGGACCCACAACCTCGCCCTGGGCGTGGTCGTGGGGGTGCTCGTCGCCATGGTCGCCTTCGCCCGCCGGGTCGCCCACTTCGTGAGCGTGGACCGGGAGCTCGAGCAGCGCAGCGGCCGGGAGACGGCCGTCTACACGGTGCACGGGGAGCTGTTCTTCGCGTCCTCCAACGACCTGTACACGATGTTCGACTACGCGGGGGACCCCGGGCACGTGGTCATCGACCTGTCGGACTCCCACCTGTGGGACGCGTCCACCGTCGCGGCCCTGGACTCGGTGACCGACAAGTACGCCCACTACGGCAAGCAGGTCCGGGTCGTGGGCCTGAACCAGGCCAGCCGCCGGATGCGCGTGCGCCTGGGCGGGATGCTCAACGGCGGCGGGCACTGAGCACCGCCTGAGGGGCAGCTATTTGCAATGACAACCCTTTGTGTCTGCATGTGAACCAGCTCACATCGGGGCTCTTGCCGAGTGGCCGGGAAGCGAGCATCCTTGCTTCTCACGAGGGGATTCTGTGGTCGGTACAGGACCATCCCCCGGCTCCCACAGCGTCGACCGGTGGGGCGCCCCGGATCCGGAAGGTCCGTGGCGTCGTCAAGAACCGGTCCGCGGAGGGGAGCAGCAGGGAGCGGGGCAGGCTGGGGGGCCGCCCCGCTCCCCCTGTTGTGGGGCCGTTGCCGGGCCCGGACGCACGGCCCGGGACGGCGCCCGCCCCGGGCCGACCATCAACCGCGGGGTTCCGGTGACGGCCTCCCCGTGCCCGCGGGTCCGGGCGCTTCCCGTGCTGCAGGTGGTGCGCGTGGTCCCAGGAGAGCACCCCGGTCCGGAAAACGCACTGCTGCCGGGAGGATGGTGGCGACCCCGTGGAACGCCGGTGACGATGGATCGCGGCGGTGCCGATGCACCGCCGCCGAGACGGCCCGGGCCGCTGCGCAGCGTGGCGCCCGGCCCGGGGCCGTCTCCGAGACGACCACGCCAAGGGGGTTCCATGCACGACGACACCGCCGCAGCCGTGCAGGCGCGCCTGGCCCGCCAGGCCGCCGAGCAGGCCGGCCTGACCACGGACCAGGTGTGGTGGCAGTACTTCGAGCTCGGCGGTGAGGTCGGGGCCCTGGAGATCGAGGCGTATCTGCACGAGTGCCTGGAGCTGCCGCCCGGACACCGGGACCTGATCACCTGCGCGGTCAACGAGCTGGCCGGCGGCACGGCCGCCGCCCGGGCGCCCTTCTCCTGGGAGCTCGAGGGCTCACGAGGCGACGCCGGGTCACCCGGGACCGGCCGGAGGCCGGGCCCCGGACCTCTTTCCTGAGAACCCCCAGGCCGAAGACCCCGGGGCTGCCGATCCAGGGGCGGCGAATGCCGAGGCGCGGAGCCTGGAGTCCTGGACCCGGCGGCCCGCGACCGGGACGGGGTCGCCCGGGTACCGTGCGGAGGCAGTGGCAGAATGGGCCGGGTGCCGCCACGTCGGCGGCCCGCCCCCGGCGGAGCGCGTCGAACCGCTCGGCACGGTCCGTCGCCGCCGTGCGCTCCCACCTCGACCCTAGGATGTCGGATGGCCCGTTCCTCGCCCCGTTCCGCCCTCAGGCCCGCTTCGACCGGCTGGTCGACCCTGCACCGCCACCACATCGGCGTGGACGTCGGCGGCACCCGGATCAAGTACTCCGCCGTGGACATGGCCGACGGCTCGCTGACCACCCCGGTGCTCCAGCGCCCCACTCCGGGGCCCGCCACCCCGGAGGCCGTCGCCGCGCAGCTCGAGCTCGTCGTGGCGGAGCTGTCCGGGACGGCGAGCGCACCGGATCCCGAGGCCAGCGTGGGGGTGGCGCTGCCCACGATCCTCCGCCAGGGTGTGGCGTGCTCGGCCGCGAACATTGACGACGCCTGGATCGGGCTCGACGTCCGCCGCTTCCTCACGGGAGCCCTGGGCCGCACCGTGCAGGTCATCAACGACGCCGACGCCGCGGGGCTCGCCGAGGTCCGCTACGGCGCCGGCCGCGGGAGCGCCGGCACGGTCCTGCTCATCACCCTGGGCACCGGGATCGGCTCCGCACTGATCGTGGACGGGAAGCTGGTGCCCAACCTGGAGCTGGGCCACCTGCAGCTGCGGGGCGTGGACGCCGAGGTGCGCGCCTCCGCCCTGGCCCGCGAGCGCGAGGGACTGGACTGGCCCGTCTACGCCGAGCGTCTCCAGGAGTACCTGGCCCACCTCGAGTTCCTCTTCTCGCCCGACCTGATCATCGTCGGCGGCGCCATCTCCGCCCAGCACGAGCTGTTCCTCCCGCTGCTGCGCCTGGGCGCGCGCGTGGTGCCGGCCGAGCTGCGGGACGCGGCCGGCATCATCGGCGCCGCCCGCCACGCCTACCTGGCCCTGCCGCCTGCGGAGGCCTAGCGCCGGAGGGCCTGGCGGAAGTACTGGATCCCCGCCAGGGCGTGCAGGACCGCGGCGATCTGGACCAGCACCCGGCCCACGTCGGTGACCTCGGGGCTGGACCACGCCGGACCCGCCAGCACGAGCACGGTCCCGACCATGAGCAGGGCCGTCTTGGCCTTCCCGACCGTGGTGACCCGCAGCGCGCCGAGGGATCCGCGCGCCAGCGTGGCGATGCCCACCACGACGTCCACCACCGCGATGACCACCAGCACCCACCAGGGAAAGAGCCCGACGACGCCGGCGGCCACCGCGATCGCCACGGTCCCCAGCCGGTCCGCGAGGGGGTCCATCACCTCTCCGACCCGGCTGCGCTGCCGCAGCGCCCGGGCCAGGGTGCCGTCGACCCAGTCGGTCAGGGAGAAGACGGCGACCAGGACCAGCGCCCGGACCGGTCGCTCGTCGATGTCCAGCACGGCCAGCACGGCCGGGAAGATGAGTGCGAAGCGGACCACCGAGACCACGTTGGGCACCGTGACCACGCGGTCGTAGTACGGCGACTCCGCGGGCTCCACCTCGTCCTGGTGCTGTGCCATCCGGCCTCCCGTCCGTCGCCCCGCACGGGCGGGCCGGGCCCGCCCTCGCTGCTTCCGAGGGTAGCCCGTCCCGGTCCCGGCACGGCACCGCGGAGACACCGCCCCGTCTCCTCCCGGGCCCTCGGAGCGATCGGCGACGTCGAGGTCCGCCGGGGCCCGGACCGCCTGAGGTCCACCTGCGGGGCCGTCCTGGGGACCGACGCGGCGCGACGGCTGCGGGCTACGCTGGGCGGGTGAGGCGGAGCCCGTCCCGGACTGCGCCCCGGACCCCGAGGAGACTCCCGTGGACCCGCGCGTGCACTTCGTCACCCTGGCCACCCCGGACCTCGACGCCGCGCGGCGGTTCTACGTGCACGGTCTCGGCTGGGAGCCGCTGCTCGACGTCCCGGGGGAGATCCTCTTCTTCCAGACGGCCCCCGGCACGGTGCTGGGCCTTTTCGACGCCGCGTCCTTCGCGCAGGACCTCGGCCGCACGGGCACGCCGTCCGCACAGGGCGTGACGCTCTCGCACAACGTGGACGGCGAGGACGAGGTGCGCGCGGCCGTCGCGGCGATGACGGCCGCCGGCGGGACCGTGCTGACGAGCCCGCGCCAGGGGCCCTTCGGGGGCGTCTTCCACGCGCACGTGGCGGACCCGAACGGCGTGGTGTGGGAGATCGCGCACAACCCCGGATGGCGGATCGAGGACGACGGGACCGTGCGCCTGGGCTGAGCCCGGCGCTCGGCCGGGGCGGTCAGCCGCGGACGTCGGCGCGCAGGTGGTGCTCGACGTCGTGCCGGAAGTACACCGCGAGGCGTGCCACGGTGAACTCCGTGCCGTCCCCGCGGCGGCCGGTCCGGGCCCACTGCTCCCCCGCCACCGCGTCGAAGGCGTCCGCCGTGGCGCGCAGCTCCTGGGCGATCTCCCCGGAGGCCTCGTACGGGTCCTGCTCGTTGTAGCGCTCCTGAACCGCGACGGCGTCCTGGTCCCAGTCGGGGAAGACCGGGTGCTCCTCGTCGAGCATGAGCCGCAGGCGCTCGCGGAAGACCCGGCAGAGGTCCCGGACGTGGCACGCGTACTCGAGCGGGGACCAGGTGCCCGGACGCGGCCGCTCGGTGATCCGGGGGCGCTCGAGGACGGCGACCCACCGCTCGACCGTGTCCCGCACCAGCTCGCCGGTGGCGGAGACGTCCAGGTGCGGGTCGAAGCCGCACTCGCCACAGCCCTGGTCGATCACCACGGTCCAGTCCTTGGTCTCGGGCGGGACCGGGGAGATGTCGGGGGCCTCGGGGCGCTCGGCGGTCATGCGGCCAATCTACCCGGGGCTCCGGTGCGGGGCGAGGACCCAGCGCGGACGGGGCATCCCGGAGACCGCGGCCAGCACGGAGGCGACGGCCATCAGGGCCGCGCTGAGCAGGAAGGACTGCCGGCCGTCCAGGTAGCCGGAGCCCGCCGCCCCCACCGCCGCCCCGATCTGCCCGGCGGTCGCCATCCACGAGTACACCTCGGTCCGCCGGCTCTCCGGTGCCCGGGCGGCCGCGAGGCCGTACTGCGCGGTGATGACGACCGCCAGGCCCAGCCCCGCCACGGTCAGGGCCACCGCGGACCACACGAGCCCGCCGCGCCACGCCCCGAGCAGGCAGCCCAGCACCCACACGGCCGCCGCCGCGTGGATGTGGGCGATCCGGGAGCCGGGCGGGTCGGTGCGCCCGTAGACGAGCCCGCCGAGGATCGAGCCCGCCGAGAGCAGGGCCACGAGGAGCCCGGCCTGGGCCTCCCGTCCGGCCTCGGCGGCGACCCCCACCGCAGCCATCTCCGCGGTGGTGATGGCCCCCACGCTCCCGCCCGCGAGGGCGACGACGGGCAGCAGCCGCAGCGGCAGGGGGTGCGGCGCCGCCGGGCGCACCGGGATCCGCCAGTGGGCCCCCGCGGCGCGGGCCAGCAGCACGGACGTGGCCGCCCCGAGCACCGCGACCACGAGCAGCGCGTGCCGGGGCGCCGTCCACCCCGCCACGGCGGCCACGGCGGCGGGGCCGAGGATGAAGACCACGTCCAGGGTCACGGACTCCCAGGCCTGGGCCGCGTGCCCGAACGACGACGACGGGGCGCGCATGCTCCACAGGCTGCGCAGCACCGAGGTGCCCGGGGCGGTGAGGGCGCCGGTCAGGGCGGCGCAGAGCAGGACCACCGCCGTGGGGGCCTCGGCCAGGGAGGCCCAGAGCCCCAGCAGGGCGGCGGCCTGCGCCAGGCCCAGGACGCTCATCGCCGCGCGCGGCCCCGAGCGGTCCACCCACCGGCCCCGGGCGGGACCCGTCACGGCGAGGGCCGGGGCGAGCACCGCCGCGGACCAGCCGGCCAGCTCGCGCCCGTGCACGGCGTTGACGCTGAGCACGAGGGCCAGCGAGACCATCGCCATGGGCAGCTTGGCCACCAGGCCGAGCAGCATCAGGGACCGGGACCAAGGGTGGCGGAGCATCTGCGCGTAGGACCCGGCCAGGCGGTCGGCCCGGCTCACGAGTCCCGCCGCCCCGGGATCCCGCCCCGGATCCCGTCCGTGGCACCGCCCGGGGTACGGCCCGTCGCCCCGGCCGGGCCGGCGCCCCGCCGACCAGGAGGCGCCCGGAGACGGCGGAGGGGGTCGAGGGCGTGCGGCACGCGCGCCAGTCTATGCGCGCGGCCGGCTCCGCCCGCCCCGCCGCCCGCACCGCCGCCCGCCCCGGGAGCGCCGGCGGCCTCCCGGTAGGCTGGTGCGCATGTCCTCCCCCGGTTTCCCGCACGCCGTCCTCTTCGACCACGACGGGACGCTCGTCGACACCGAGCCCCTGTGGGACCGGGCCAAGCAGGACCTCGCCGCCGAGCACGGCCGGATCTGGACCCCGCAGGACACCGACGACACCCTGGGCCGCCCGGTGGCCGCCACGATCGACCGCATGCGGCGGATCGGGGTGCCGCTCGACGACGACCAGATGTTCCGGGCGATCTTCGAGCACAGCCTGCGGGTGCTGGAGGGGACGGAGCTGACCTTCATCGACGGGATCGGGGAGCTGCTCACGGAGCTGGCGGACGCGGGGGTCCCCGCGGCGATCGTCACCAACGCGAGCTCCGCGCTGGCCCGGCACACCGCCGCCGCGGCCCCGCCGGGCCTCGTCAGGACCACCGTGGGCACGGACGACTACGCCCGCGGCGTGCGCCCCAAGCCGGACCCGGACGCCTACCTCACGGCGGCGCGCCGGCTCGGGGTGGACCCGGCGCGGTGCGTGGTGGTGGAGGACTCCCCCGCGGGAGCGGCCGCCGGGGTCGCCGCGGGCATGCCCACGGTGGTCGTGCCCGGGGAGAAGGCGGTGGAGCCCGGTCCGGGGCTGCTGCACCTGCGCTCCCACCGGGAGCTGACCCTGGCGCTGCTGCGCTCGCTGGACCCGCAGTCCCCGTCGTCGCCCTTCCACCCCGCCCAGGAGGCCCGCCCGTGAGCTCCCCCGCCTTTCCCGCCGCCGTGCTCTTCGACCACGACGGCACCCTCGTGAACTCGGAGCCCCAGTGGGCCGTGGCCAAGCGGGCGGTGGCCGCCCGGTACGGCGTGGGGTGGAGCACCGAGGACGACCACGCCACGCTGGGCCGGACCGTGCCCGCCTCGGCGCGGCTGATGGTCGAGCGCGGGGCCGCGGGCACCGTGGAGGACATCACCGCGGAGCTCGGCCAGGAGGTGGCCGACTCCCTCACGGGCGAGGTCCCGTTCCTGCCCGGCATGCGTGCGCTGCTGGACGAGCTGGAGCGGGCCGGCATTCCCGGGGCCGTCGTGACCAACGCGCTGACCGTGGTGGCGCAGGGCACCGCGTCCGGGGCCCGGACGTGCTGCGGGTGGTCGTGTCCCAGGAGGACGTGGAGCACGCGAAGCCGCACCCGGAGCCCTATCTGCTCGCGGCCCGGCGGCTGGGCGTGGACCCCGCGCAGTGCGTGGCGGTCGAGGACTCGCAGACCGGGGCCGCCAGCGCGGCGGCCGCCGGGATGCCGGTGGTCGTGGTGCCCGGGGAGCTCCCTGTGGAGGCCGCGCCCGGCTTCGTCCCCGTGGACGCCCACACCGACGTCACCCTGGCGTTCCTGCGCGGGCTCGCCCCTTCCGTCTGACGTTCCGCCGGACGTTCCGCCGGACGTTCCGCCGGATGACGACGAGGGCCCGTTCCCTGCTGCTCCGCGGATTGCGGGGCGGCAGGGAACGGGCCTCGTGGACGGTGCCCGGGCTGACCGGGCTGCGGCTCAGCGGGTCGCGGTGCCCTGCGGGGAGGACGCGCGGCGGGGGCTGCGGCTGCGGCGGCGCACGGCGGCCTGCGTCGCCCGGTCCGGTGCGGACTCGGTGGAGTACGCGGGCGCGGCGGAGCGCGTGGGCGCGGCCGAGCGAGCCGGTGCCGCCGAGCGGGAGGCCGAGCCGTTGCCCGGCCGGGACCCGGCGCGCCCGCCGTGGTCGTCGGGCGCTGGTCGCGGGAGCCGCCGCGCGGCTGCGTCGGAGGCGTTCTCGCCGCCGCGGCCGCGGCGCCGCCGGACCGGCCGGCGCCGGAGCGCTGACCGCCCGCCGGACGGCCCTGGGCCTGGACGGGCTGCGGCACGTAGGCGACCTTCTCGGCGCGCTCGCCCACCAGCTCGGTCACGGCCGGGGAGCCGACGGTCACGGTGTCGAAGTTCGCGGTGACGCCCGCGGCCTTCATCAGCTGGGTGACCTCGCGGCGCTCCTCCTTGGTGGCCACCGTGACCACGGAGCCGGAGGCGCCGGCGCGGGCGGTGCGCCCGGAGCGGTGCAGGTAGGACTTGTGCTCGGTGGGCGGGTCGATGTGCACGACCAGCTCGACCTCGTCCACGTGCACGCCGCGGGCGGCGACGTCGGTGGCCACGAGCACCCGCACGTCACCGGCGGAGAACTGCGCCAGGTTCCGGTCGCGGGCGTTCTGCGAGAGGTTGCCGTGCAGGTCCACCGCCGGGATGCCCATCTGGGTGAGCTTGCGGGCCATCTTCTTGGCGCGGTGCTTGGTGCGCGTGAACATCACGCGGCGCCCGGTGCCGGAGGCCAGGGCCTCGATGAGCTCCTGCTTCTCGTCGGCGTCGACCACGAGGACGTGGTGGTCCATGGTGGACACGGCCGCCTGCGGGGCGTCCACGGAGTGCTTGACCGGGTTGGACAGGAACTGCTTGACGAGCTTGTCCACGCCGCCGTCGAGGGTCGCCGAGAACAGCAGTCGCTGCCCGCCCTGCGGGGTGCGCTTGAGGATGCGGGTGACCACGGGCAGGAAGCCCATGTCGGCCATGTGGTCGGCCTCGTCGATGACCGTCACCCGGACGTCGTCCAGCGTGAGGATGTTCTGCTTGAGCAGGTCCTCGAGCCGGCCGGGGCAGGCGATGACGATGTCGGCGCCCTTGGCCAGCGCCTTCTCCTGGTTCTTCTGCGAGACGCCGCCGAAGATCACGGTGGTGGTCAGCCCGGCGGCCTCGGCGATCGGGGCCACGGTGCGGTCGATCTGCGTGGCCAGCTCGCGGGTCGGGGCCAGGACCAGGCCGGTGGGCCGGTTGGCGCGGCGGGCCGCACGGGCACCGTTGCCGCTCAGTCCGGCGAGCCGGGACACGAGCGGCAGCGCGAACGCCACGGTCTTGCCCGAACCGGTCTTGCCGCGGCCGAGCACGTCGCGGCCGGCCAGCGAGTCGGGGAGGGTCTTCTCCTGGATGGGGAACGCCTGCTCGATGCCCTGCTGGGCGAGGACGGCGGAGAGGGCCTTGGGCACGCCAAGGTCGGTGAAAGTAGCCAAAACTGGGATACGTCTTTCGATCGGATGTCCCGGCAAGGGGGTAGCGCGCCGGGTTGCGCCGAATGACTCCTGGAGCCCCTGCGAGCGGGCTGAGACCGTCTGGAACGGTGCCACGCTGGAAGAAGAACGGGGTGCTCGACGCCTGCCTGCTCACCCGGGGACGGGGAGCAGTGCCATATGCAATACGACTCACCCTACAGCACGGGCGTTCCGCCACCACCCGGATGTGGCGGAGGGCACGTCCGCGGCCGCCCGTCGCTCCCGCCGCGGCGGCCACCACGATCGGGTGCGGCGGGCGGGCGCGTCGAGCGGGAGCGGCGGGCGGGAACAGCCCGCGAGAGCGGCGGGCGGTCCGGCTACAGCGCGGTGTAGCCGCCGTCGACCAGGTAGTAGCCGCCGGTCATGAACGAGGCGGCGTCCGAGAGCAGGAACGTGGTCAGGGCGGCGACCTCCTCGGGGCGGCCGAGCCGGCCCAGCGGGTGCTTGGCGGCGAGACCCTGGAGCACCTCCGGAGGCGCGCTGTTCAGCAGCGGGGTCTCGATGTAGGCGGGACCGACCGCGTTGACGCGCACCCCGCGCTGCCCGTACTCCACCCCGGCCTGCTTGGTCAGGCCGACCACCCCGTGCTTGGCCGCGGTGTAGGCGCTGTTGCCCGCGGCCGTGGCCACGGTGCCGTGGATGGAGGCCATGTTGACGATCGCCCCGCCGCCCGCCTGCTCGATGGCCGGCAGCTGGTAGCGCATGCCGAACATCACCGCGTGCAGGTCGATCTGCACGGTGCGCACCCAGGCGTCGAGGTCCGATTCGCCGACGGCGTCCGTGGACCCGCCCACACCGGCGTTGTTCACCGCCAGGTGCAGGCCGCCGTAGGTCTGCTGGGCGAACTCGACCGCGGCCTCGCAGTCCTCGGGCTTCGCCACGTCCTGGCGGAAGCCGGCGGCGTTGCCGCCGGCGGCCATGATCGCCTGGACGACGTCGTCGATCCTCCGGGTGTCGATGTCCGTGACGACGACCTTGGCGCCCCGCGCCGCGAGGTCCTTGGCGCAGGCCTCGCCGATGCCGGAGGCGGCGCCGGTGACGAGCGCGACCTTGTTCCTGAGGTCAGTCATGTGCTTCTCCTGCCGTGTGTCCGCTGGGCCGGACCGGGTGGGCCGGCGTCCCCAGTCTCTCCGGGAACGGCGGGGTGCGCGAGGAGGACGGGGGCGCGTTCGCACCGCCCGCCCGTCCCGGACGGCCGGGGCTCAGGCCTCGCCGTCGTCCTCGGCCTTCTCGGCGTCGCGCGCCTGGCGCAGCGCGGCGGAGTCCGCCTCCTGGGCGGCCTTCTGCTCGCGCACCACCTCGGTCAGGAGCTTGGTCATCTCCTTGGCCACACCGGCCGCCGACTGGGGGTTCTGCCCGGTGACGAGGCGGTCGTCCACCACGACGTGCTCGGTCCAGTTCGGCGCCGTGCGCACGTCCGCGCCCTGCTCGACGAGCTTGTCCTCGAGCAGGAAGGGAACCACGTCCGACTTGCCGACCTCGTCCTCCTCGGCGTTGGTGAACGCGGCCACCCGGCGTCCCTCGACGATGCGCAGTCCGGTGGAGAGCTCCACGTCGACGAGTCCGGCCGGTCCGTGACAGACGGCGCCGACGATCCCCCCGGCGTCGTGCACGGCGGCCACCAGCGACTGCAGGTCGGGATTGCCGGCGAAGTCCCACATGGTGCCGTGCCCGCCCACGAGGTAGACGGCGTCGTACTGGGCGGGGTCGACCACGCTGATCCGCGGCGTGTTGTACAGGGAGGCCCGCACGGTCTCGTCCTCGAGGTACTGCTGCTGGACCTCGTCGTCCTCGTCCTTGCCGTCCTGCGGAGGCTGTCCGCCGGCGATCGAGGCGAAGTCGACGACGTACCCGGCGTCGCGGAAGACCTTCCACGGGTGGGCCGCCTCGCCGACGTAGTAGCCGGTGGGCTCCCCGGTGTCACCGAGGGTGTCGTGGCTGGTGAGAACGAGCAGAACCTTCTTCATGGTCTCGATGTCCATGTCTGTCCTTCCGTCGGGTGGCAGGACGCGGAGGGCGTCCCGCGGGCGGATGGCCAGCCTAGGCGCCGCCGGGAATCCCGGGGCGGGGTGTACGCTGCGGGCCGATTCCGCCCGGAGGGCGCGGAGCCGCCCCTGATAGGGTCATTGACGACTCAATGACCCTGTTCCCCACCCCGAAAGGACCGACCATGAGCCTCTCCAAACGCGATCCTGCGCGGCGTCTCCGGCGCCTACCTGCTGCAGTCCGGCTACGGCAAGAAGGACCTCCCCACGGAGGCCGCCGCAGGTCTCCAGCAGTTCGCCGCCACCGGCGTCCCCCAGTTCAAGGAGTGGGACGCCGACGCCTTCGGCAAGTTCGTGGCCTACTCCGAGATGGGCATCGGCGCCGCCCTGCTGACGCCGTTCGTCAACAAGCGCCTCGCGGGCCTGGCCCTCGGCGCCTTCTCCGCCGGCCTGCTCGCGATGTACTTCCGCAACCCGGACATGACCCAGGAGGACGGCATCCGCCCGACCGAGGCCGGCACCGGCCTCTCGAAGGACGCCTTCCTGGCCGCGATCGCCGCGGCCTGGTGGTCTCCAAGTAGTCACGGCCCCTCAGGGACCCCGCGGGTGCCGCACGTCCGGACGGACGGGCGGCACCCGTTTCACATCTCCCTCCGGAGGCGGGGCGCCGCGTCCTCCCCGGACGGGGGCGCCGCGCAGTCCTTAGGACGTCCGAGGCGGCCGGGACAATGACGTCATGACGACGACGTCGCACCGCCGGTCCCGTCCTGTTCCGGGCCCGCGCGGCACCGCTCCCGCCGGGGAGCGGGTGCTGGACACCGACGTCCGGGCCGAGGTCCGGGCGGTCGTCGGGCAGCTCGTGGACTCCGCGGCCGCCCAGGCACGGGAGGCGGGGCGCCAGCTGCGCTGCATCTACCGTCTGTGGCTGCTGGCCTGGGAGGACCGTGAGATCGACTGGGTCTCCTCCGCGGGGCTGATGCCGTCCGCGGCCGACGACCTCGTGTGCTCCCTCCTGGAGACCGAGGACCAGCTGGTGCGCGACGTCGCCGAGGAGATCGGCCCGGCGCTCCACCTGCCGGCGGGCACGGCGCTCGACCGCGTTCGCGAGGCCCTCGTGCTGGGTCTGCACCTTCCCGGAGCCCTCGAGGCGCTGGAGGCGGGCCGCTTCAGCGCCCGCCATGCCTCGGTGATCGCCGACCAGTGGCGGGAGCTGGTCGAGGACGCTCCGCCGGGTCAGGAGGCACCCCCGGCCCTCGTGCGGCGGCTCGCCGACGACCTGGTGGAACGGGCTCCGCACTGCACGGTGGCGCAGCTGCGCGCGTGGTCGCGACGCCGCCGCGCGGCGCTGCTGGCGGAGACCCACGAGGCCAGGCACCGGGCGGCCCGCGCAGGACGCCGCGTGTGGATCGAGCACGGCGAGGACGGCATGGCCTTCCTCCACGCGCTGCTCGACGCGCCCACGGCACTCGCGGTGCAGGACCGGCTCGACGCCCTCGTGGCGCTCCTCGGCCCCCAGGAGGCGGCCGCGGCGGCATCCGGCCCGGCAGACTCCGGGCCGGCACAGCCGGGCGGGCAGGCGCGGCCCGGCGAACACCTCCCGTTCGCGGACATCGCCGAGGCACCGGGCGCCGCGGACCACGCCGCCGGCACCGGGCGGCACGCGGCCGGCCGGACCGAGGCCCAGCTTCGCGCGGACGTCCTCGCCGATCTCCTGCTGGCCGGAGAGGTCTCCGACGACCCCTCGTTCCCGCGCGACGTGCGCGGCCAGGTCTGCGTGACGGTCCCGGTGCTCACCCTGCTGGGACCACGTCCCGGCGGCCCTGCCGAGGGGGTGCCCGACGACGCGCCGGTGCTCGCCGGCCACGGCCCGATCAGCGCGGAGGCGGCCCGCGAGCTCGCCGCAGGCGCATCGTCGTGGCAGCGCGTGCTGACGCACCCCCTCACGGGCGCCGTCCTCGACCACGACCGCACCAGCTACGCCGTGCCCGCCGATCTGCGCCGCCTGCTGCGGCTGCGCGACGGGACCTGCCGCTTCCCCGGATGCCGTCGGCGGGTCGAGCGGTGCGACCTCGACCACACGGTGGCGTGGCTGGACGGAGGGCGCACCGCCGCGGACAACCTCGCCCACCTGTGCCGCCACCACCATCTGGTCAAGCACCGCCACGGTGCACTCGGCCGCTGGTCGGTGCGGCACCTGGGGCCGGCGCGCTCCGGTGGAGCGCTCGAGTGGACGTCGCCGGCCGGGCGGACGTACCGGACCGTCCCGGACCCGTCGGCCGGATGGTCGTGGACCGGGACCTCCGCCGCGGCGTGGGCGCCGGAGGCGGCAGACCCTCCCCCGTTCTGACCGTCGGGTGCCCGAGGTGCGCCTCAGTGCCGTGTGAGCACCGGGGCCGCAGCCTCCGACAGTGCGGACCGCCGGACACCACGGTGCCCTCAGTGCCGCGTGGGCACCAAAGCCGAAACCCCCGACCGCGCCGGCCGGCGGAGGCAGGCCGCAGCGCCGTATGGGCACCGGGGCCGCAGCCTCCGACACCGCAGGCCACTGCACATGGCCTGCAGCGCGGCGTGTGCGGCAGGCCGGCCCCCTCCCGACGGCGTCGTCGATCCCAGGGCTCCTGCTTCTCAGGCGGGGGACCGACCCGGGTCCTGCTCGGTGGCCTCGACCGCCACCCGGTAGGCCATGGTGTGGGTCTCGTCCGGTTCCAGGTGCACGGCCTCGGCCTGGACGTTGGCCCCCTCGACGCACACGAAGTCGGTCCAGCCGTCCGCGCCGATGTCGGACATGGCGGCCGCCTGCTCCGCCCACGGGTTCCACACCACGGTGTTCCGCGAGTTCTCCTTGCGGATGCGCAGGACGCGCCCCAGGACGGGATCCACCACGGAGACCTCCGCGTCCGAGCGGTAGACGCGGTCCGTCTCGCCCTCGAGGTGGAGCGCGCCCTCCTGGACGCAGTCGTCGCGGTCCAGCACCTTGTCCCGGTAGCCGGCGCCGTCGAGGCCCTCCACCCGGATCTTCCGCGCGTCCCCGACCACCAGGTAGGCGTGCAGGGCCTCCTCGACGTCGAAGGCCCGGTCGTCGGTGTTCGTGATGCTCAGCTCCAGGGACAGCTCGGTCCCGAAACGCACCACGTAGTACGCCTCGAAGCGGTAGGGGAACTGCTCGCGGTGGGCCGGATCGGTGATGTCCTCGTCGGTGAGCCGGTAGACGACCACGGCCTCGTGGTCGGAGGACTCCCGCGACTCGACGTGCCACGGGAGCGTGCGCGCGAAGCCGTGCTTCGGCGCACGGCCGCCCGCGGCCCCGTCGGCGAACCACGGGAAGCAGATCGGGACGCCGCCGCGCACCGGGGTGCCTGTCTCCAGTGCCGTGCTCGGGGACAGCCACAGCACCGGTGCCTGCCCACGGGGGATCCAGTCGGTCACGTGGGCGCCCTGGTCGTAGACCGCGCCGGTGGCGGCCGCGCAGGAGAACGGGCGAGGGGCGGGAAGTCGGCTCATGCCCTCAGGCTAGACCGAGGGCCCGACCCCCGTCAGGACGTCGGGCCCTCGGGCGCCGGCGTGCCGGGCGCCGGCGCGTCAGACGCCGGTGCGCTCGTAGGAGTCGATCGCGCCGGGGCGGCCCTCCATGAACGCGTCGATCTGCTGCCGGTTCGCCCGCAGCTGCGGGTCGTGGTCCAGGTAGTGCTTGGTCTCCCGGGCGATCAGGCCGGACAGGATGAGCAGGCCCACCAGGTTGGGGATCGCCATCAGCCCGTTCATGACGTCGGCGAAGTTCCACACCACGGCCAGCGGCACCGTGCACCCGACGAAGACCACCGCGGAGAACACCAGGCGGTAGGGCATCACCGCGGCGACGCCGAAGAGCCGCTCCATGCAGCGCTCGCCGTAGTACGCCCAGCCGAGGATCGTGGAGTAGGCGAACAGGACCAGGCCGACGGTGACCACGATGTGCCCCCACTGCCCGGGCAGGCCCTGGCTGAACGCGTCGCCGGTCATGGTGGCGGCGAAGTCCGCGCCCTGCTCCCACACCCCCGTGGTGATGAGCACGAGGCCGCTGCAGGTGACCACGATGATGGTGTCGATGAAGGTCTGCGTCATGGACACGAGGCCCTGCCGGACCGGGTGGGTGGTCCGGGCGGCCGCCGCGGCGATCGCGGCCGAGCCCATGCCGGACTCGTTCGAGAAGATGCCGCGTGCCACGCCCATCTGCACGGCCAGCATGATGGCCGACCCGGCGAAGCCGCCGACCGCCGCCGTGCCGGTGAAGGCGTCCGTGAAGATCAGGACGACGGCCTGCGGGATGGCGGCGACGTTCACGATCAGGATGAAGAGCGCGCCCAGCACGTAGAACAGGATCATGAACGGCACGAACCCCGCCGTCACCTTGCCGATGGACTTGATGCCGCCCACGAGCACGGCCAGGGTCAGTGCCGCGAGCACCACGCCGGTGATCCAGGTCGGCACGCCGAAGGAGCTCTCGACGTTGGAGGCGATCGAGTTGCCCTGCGTCATGTTGCCGATCCCGAACGCGGCCAGGGCGGCGGCGATCGCGAAGAAGATCGCCAGGAACTTGCCGAACCCGGACGGGATGCCCCGCTCCAGGTAGTACTGGGGGCCGCCGGAGATCTCGCCCTTGGCGTCCGTGGTGCGGAACCGCACGGCCAGGAAGGCCTCGGAGTACTTGGACGCCATGCCGAGCAGGCCGGTGACCCACATCCAGAACAGTGCGCCGGGGCCGCCGATCGAGATGGCGGTGGCCACGCCCACGATGTTGCCGGTGCCCACGGTCGCCGCGAGCGCCGTGGTCAGCGCCTGGAACTGGGAGACGTCGCCGCCGTGGGCGTCCTCGTCCTTGCGCTCGAACAGCGCCAGGCGCAGCGCGGATCCGAGCCGTTGGAACTGCAGCCCGCCCAGCCGGACCGTGAGGTACAGGCCGGTGAGGAGCAGCAGGGGGATGAGGACGTACGGCCCCCAGATGATGCCGCCCAGCGTGCCGAGGGCAGTCTCGATGGATTGGAGCATGTGTTCTCCCGTGGGTGTCGGGTGGGTGGTCGAGCGGAGACCGGTCGAGGGTGTGATCTCCGTCTCTGCAGGAGGCATCTAATCACAGGTCCGGCGGTCCGCAGGTCAGGGGCCGGAAGGCCGGCTGCCGGTCACGGATCCGGAGGCGGGCCGGCGGAGGGGCTCGGTGCTCCCGGCGGCCGGCGGGAGCACCGAGCCGCGAGCAGCACGGCACCCACGGCCAGCAGGGAGCACACCGCCATGGACACGGCCATGGGCACCGCGCTGTGCTGCCCGGCCAGACCGGTCAGCGGGCTCACGAGACCGCCGATGAGGAACTGGACCAGCCCGAGCACCGCCGAGCCGGCGCCCGCCCGGCCGGGCACCCGCGACTGGGCCAGCGCCACGGCGTTGCCGAGGATGAACCCGATGCAGGTCTGGCTCACGAACAGGTGCGCCAGCGTGGTCCACCCGGTGATGCCCGCGAGGACCAGGACGAGCCCCACCACGTTGACCGTGCCCATGACCACGAGGGCGGTGCGCAGGACCGGCCCGGGCTCCGCCCTGCCGACGAGCCGGGTGTTGACGAGGGCCCCCAGGATCGAGCCGCAGGCGTTGACCGCGAAGATCACGGAGTAGCCCAGCGCCGAGTAGCCGAGCACGTTCTGCACCACGAAGGAGGAGGCGGAGATGTAGGAGAACAGCGCCCCGAACGCCGCTCCGAAGGCCAGCGCGTAGCCCATGAAGGACGGGGTGCGCAGCACGCGCCAGGAGCCGCCGACGACGGCCCCGACGCCGCCTCGGTGCCGCCGGTGCGGCGGCAGGGTCTCCGGGACCACGAGGACCGAGCACGCGAGCATCAGCAGCCCGAAGGCGGCGAGCGCCCAGAACACGGTCTGCCACGGAGCCACGGTGGCGATCACCCCGCCCAGCAGAGGGGCCACGACCGGGGCCAGGGAGGTGATGGTGGCGAGCACCGAGAAGAGCTGGGCGGCCCGGCGTCCGGAGGCGATGTCCGAGACCACGGCCCGGGCGATCACCACGCCCGCCGCTCCGGCGGCGCCCTGCACCGCGCGCAGCGCGATCACCGTGCCGACGCCGGGTGCGAGGACCACGGCCACGGAGCTGAGCAGGAACAGCACGTTGCCGGCGACCATGAGCCGGTGCCTCCCGAGCACGTCGGAGACCGGGCCCAGCAGGAACTGCCCCAGGGCCATGCCGATCATGTAGCTGGTGAGGGTCAGCTGCACCGCGGAGGTCGAGGCGCCGAAGTGCGCGGCCATGGCCGGCATGGACGCGAGGTACATGTCCGTGGCCATGGGGCTGACCGCACTGAGGATGCCCAGTGCCGCCACCAGCACGACCCGGTCCGCCCTGCCGCTGAGACGCAGACGGGAACGGACCGGCTGGCCGGGGATGGGTGAGCTCATGGTGGGTCGGTCCTCGGGAAGGGGCGTGCAGGGGCGGGTGCGGGTGGTGATGGTGGGTGCGGGGGCGGAGCGGGGACGGGGCGGCGGGCGCCGCTGTGGATGCGTGGCAGGGCGCGGGTGCAGCCCGGTTCATGCTATCGGCGCCGGTGCGGCGAGAATGTCCTCATGAGACTCGCCGTGTACACCGGGGCCTCCCTGGGCTCCGACCCCCTGTTCGCCGAGGCCGCCGCGGCCTTCGCCACCGAGCTCGCCCGCCGCGGGGTGGGCGTGGTCTACGGCGGCGGCCACGTGGGACTGATGGGCGTCGTCGCCGACGCCGCCCTGGCCGCCGGCGGCGAGGTGATCGGGGTGATGCCGCGCTCCCTCGTCGAGGACGAGACGGCCCACACCGGCCTGACCGAGCTGCGCGTCGTCGGGACGATGCACGAGCGCAAGGCGGAGATGGCCCGCCTCGCGGACGGGTTCGTGGCCCTGCCCGGAGGGCTCGGCACCCTGGAGGAGATCTTCGAGGCGTGGACCTGGCTGCAGGTGGGGGTGCACGCCAAGCCGGTCGGCTTCCTCGACGTCTCCGGGTTCTGGGGGCCCCTGCTGGACGCGGTCGCGGCGATGTCCGCCGCGGGGCTGGTGCGCCCGGAGTACCGTGACGCCGCCGTGGTCGCCCGGGACGCGGACGAGCTGCTGGCCCGCTTCGCGGTGTGGGAGGCGCCTCGCCGGCGCTGGGCCGAACCGCTCCTGCCGGACAGCGCCACCGGACCGGTCCGGCCTGCGCCTAGGATGTAGGGCGATGACCGAGCACACTCCCTCCCCCGCCGACACCCCTGCCGAGCCGCCTGCCGACGAGGCCGCTGACGTGAGCGCCGAAGAGGGCGCCGCAGGAAGCGCCGAGACGACGTCCGAGGATCCTGCCGAGGAGGCCGCCGGAGAGCACGCCGGGGGCATCGGCCAGGGCCCCGTCCCGGAGGCCTTCCACCGCCGGCCGTACTCCTTCGTGCGCCGCGGTGACCGCCTGACCGCCCGCCGCCAGAAGGCGTGGGACGACTGGGCGCCCACGCGCGTCCTGGACGTCCCGCGCGTGCGCACCGACACCTCCGTGCACCCCGACCACGAGTTCGACGCGGCCGCGGCCTTCGGGCGCGAGGCTCCTCTGGTCGTGGAGGTCGGCTCCGGGCTGGGCGAGGCCGTCGTGCACGCCGCCGCCCAGGATCCCGCTCGCGACTACCTCGCCGTCGAGGTGTACAAGCCGGGGATCGCGGACCTGCTGCTCAAGGCGGGCCAGGCCGGCGTGGACAACGTCCGGGTGGTCCAGGCCAACGCCCCCGAGGTCCTGGAGCACATGCTGGCCCCCGCCTCGGTCGACGAGCTGTGGGTGTTCTTCCCGGACCCGTGGCACAAGACCCGCCACCACAAGCGGCGCCTCGTCTCCCCCGCCTTCGCCGACCTGGCCGCACGGGTGCTCGTCCCGGGCGGGCTGTGGCGTCTGGCCACGGACTGGCAGGAGTACGCGCTCGTGATGCGCGAGGTCCTGGACGCCGCCCCCCGGTTCGAGAACCTGCACCCGGGTCCGCTCGCCGACGACGAGCACCCGGACGTGGGCTGGGCCCCCCGCTGGGAGGGCCGGGTCCTGACGAGCTTCGAGCGCAAGGCGCAGGAGGCGGGACGCGTGCCGCGCGACCTGACCTACCGCCGGCTTCCGTGAGCGTGGCAACCTCCCCGGACGGCTTCGTCGTCGTGCCCCCGGGGGATCCCCGCACGCGGCCGCTGCTGGAGGGCCTGCACCGGGAGTACGTGGCGCGCTACGGTCCGTCGATCGGCGCGGAGGAGATGGAGCACCACCCCGTCGACGAGTTCCGGGCCCCCACCGGAGGCCTCGTGCTGCTGCTCGAGGGCGGGCTGACGGTGGCCGGCGGCGCCTTCCGGCGGCACGACGACGTCACGGCCGAGCTCAAGCGCATCTGGACGGATCCCGCCCACCGCCGGCGGGGGTACTCCCGGCGGGTGCTGGCCGAGCTCGAGCGGCTCGCCGCCGCCGCCGGCTACCGGCGGATCTACCTCACCACCGGCAACCGCCAGCCCGAGGCCTCCGCCCTCTACCGGAGCACCGGGTACGTCCCGCTTCCCGGTGTCGCCCACAGCTACACGGACGGCGTGTACGACGTGGGCTTCGAGAAGCACCTGCGCTGAGCAGCATCTGCGCGGCCCAGCACCTGCGCCGAGCAGCACCTGCGCCGAGCAGCACCTGCGCCGAGCAGCACCTGCGCCGAGCGGCGCCCGCGCCGGGGCGCGGACGCCCGGAGCGCCCGCCGTCCGCGCCGCCGGCGGGCGGCTCAGCGCTCCTGCTGCCGCGGCGGCCGGTAGAGCACCACGCCTGGGAGATCTTGCGGGCCCGCGGGCGCGAGCCGCGGGCCATCCGCACCACGTCCCCGCCGATCCCGGCGGCGAAGATCCGTGAGGACTCCTCGGCCCGCTCCCGGGCCTCGTCGAGCTCCTGGGACAGCTCGGCCACCCTCGCCTGCAGGGCCGCGACCTGGTTCTCCAGCTGCAGGATGCGCCGGATGCCCTCCAGGGACACGCCCTGCTGGGAGAGCACCTGGATCTGCTGCAGCTTCTCGATGTCCCGCTGGGAGTAGCGCCGCGCCCGGCCCGGAGCGCGGGAGGGCTTGACCAGCCCGAGCCGGTCGTACTGGCGCAGCGTCTGCGGATGCATCTCCGCGATCTCTGCGGCCACGGAGATCACGAAGAGCGGCTGGTCGGCGTCGAGAGCCATCTCAGACCCGTGCCTTCGTGGCCAGGCCCGCCCGAGGGTCGTCGTCGGCGGTCGCCTCCGCGAACGCGCGGACCGCGGCCTCGGCCGCCTCGTCCAGGTGGGCGGGCACGTGCACCTCCACGGTCACGATCAGGTTCCCCGTGCCCTTGGCCGTGCTGAACCCGCGGCCCTTGACGCGGAAGCGCCGGCCCGAGGAGGTCCCGGCGGGCACCTTCAGCCGCACCGTGCCGCCGTCCAGGGTGGGCACGTCCACGGTGGCGCCCAGGGCCGCCTCGGGGAAGCTGATCGGCACGGTGACCTCGACGTCGTCCGTGCCGTCCACGCGGGTGAAGAACGGGTGCGAGCCCACGTGCACGGTGACGTAGAGGTCGCCGGGTCCGCCGGGGCCGGAGTGGCCCTTGCCGGCAAGCTTCAGCTTCTGCCCGTCGCGCACCCCGGCCGGGACGCGCACCGTGGTCTCCTGGCCGTTGCCGCGGCGCAGCTTCACGGTGGTGCCCTGCACCGAGGAGCGGAACGGGATGGAGGTCTCCGTGCGGATGTCCTCCCCGCGGGCGGGCGGGGCCTGGTAGCCGGCCCCGGGGGCGCCGTAGCCGCCCGGGCCGCCGAACTGCGAGAACAGGTCCTCGAAGCCGCCGGCCCCGCCGAAGCCGGCACCGCCGGTGGAGTAGCTGGTCCGCCGGCGCCGGCCACCGCCGCCGGCGCCGAAGATGTCCCCGAAGAGGTCCTCGAAGTTCGCCGAGCCGCCCGCGCCGGCCGGGCCGCCGGCCGTGAAGCGGGCACCGGAGCCCATGGCCCGGATCGCGTCGTACTGCTTGCGCTCCTCCGGGTCGGAGAGCACGGAGTTCGCCTCGGTGATGTCCTTGAACCGCTGCTCGGCCTCCGCGTCCCCGGGGTTCTGGTCGGGGTGGTACTGGCGGGCGAGCTTGCGGTAGGCCTTCTTGATGTCCGCCTCGGACGCGTCCTTGGAGACGCCGAGAATGCTGTAGAAGTCCTTGTCGATCCAGTCCTGGCTGGCCATGACGCCTCCTTTCTCTGGGGCCGGTGGGGGGTCCTGACGAGCAGCACCCGGTGGAAGTCCTGGGGTCGCCCCGGCGCGGTGCCGTGGCTGGGGGGACGGGAGGGGAGGCCCGTGGACGGGCCTCCCCTCCCGCGCCGGTCAGGCCGGGCCCGGCCTCACTCGGCGACGGCGACGGCCACCTGGGCCGGCCGCACGACGCGCTCGCCGATCCGGAAGCCGGAGCGCAGCACCATCGAGACCTGGTCGGGCTCGACCTCGCTGGTGGGCTGCTGGAGCACCGCCTCGTGGACGTTCGGGTCGAACGTCTCGCCGACCGCCCCGATGCGGGTCAGTCCCTGCCGGACGAGGATCTCCTCCAGCTTGTTCGCGATCGACGCGAACGGGCCGTCGGTGAGGTCCCCGGCCTGGCGGGCCGCGTCGATGTCGTCGAACACCGGCAGCAGGGTCTGCAGGAGGTCGCCGGTCACGAACGTGCGCAGCTGCTCCTTCTCACGGGCCGTGCGGTGCTTGAAGTTCACGAACTCGGCCTGCAGCCGGCGCAGCTCCTCGAGCCGCTCGGCGGCCAGCGCCGCGGACGGGTCCTCCTCCGCGGCCGCACCTGCGTCGGCGGAGCCGGCGTCGGTGGACTGCGGGGTCGAGAGGATGTCGTCCACGGTCAGGCCCTCCGGCCCGGCCTCCTCGGGGGAGCCGGGACCGGAGTCCTGCGCGGCCTGCTCGTCGGGGTTCCCGGCGGAGTTCTCGAAAGCGTTCTCCGCCGGGTTCTCGTCGGGTCCTGGCGTGGGATCGGGCATGCTCACTTCTTCTCGTTCTCGTCGTCGACGACCTCGGCGTCGACGATGTCCTCGTCGCCTGCCGCGCCGGTGGCGTCGGCGCCGGGGGCGCCCTCGGCGCCGTCGGCCTGCGCCTGCGCGTAGAGGGCCTCGCCGAGCTTGGTCTGGGACTGCTGGAGCTTGTCGTAGGCCGACTTCACGGCCGCCTCGTCCTCACCCTCGAGCGCCTGCTTCAGGGCGTCGACGTCGGCCTGGACCTCGGACTTCACGTCCGCGGGCAGCTTCTCGTCGTTGTCCTTCAGCAGCTTGTCCACGGAGTACGCCTGCTGCTCCGCGTTGTTGCGCAGGTCGGCGGCCTCCCGGCGCACCCGGTCCGCCTCGGCGTTGGCCTCGGCGTCCTTGACCATGCGGTCGATGTCCTCCTTGGAGAGGGAGGACCCGCCCGTGATGGTCATCGACTGCTCGGTGCCGGTGCCCTTGTCCTTGGCGGAGACGTGGACGATGCCGTTGGCGTCGATGTCGAAGGTGACCTCGATCTGCGGCATCCCGCGCGGGGCGGGGGCGATGCCGGTCAGCTCGAAGGTGCCCAGGTTCTTGTTGTCCCGGGTGAACTGGCGCTCTCCCTGGAAGACCTGGATGGACACGGAGGGCTGGTTGTCCTCGGCGGTGGTGAAGGTCTCGGACCGCTTCGTGGGGATGGCCGTGTTGCGCTCGATGAGCTTGGTCATCACGCCGCCCTTGGTCTCGATGCCCAGCGACAGCGGGGTCACGTCGATCAGCAGCACGTCCTTGCGGTCGCCCTTGAGCACACCCGCCTGGATCGCGGCGCCGACGGCGACGACCTCGTCCGGGTTCACGCCCTTGTTCGGCTCCTGGCCGGCCAGGCGCTGCACGGTCTCGGCGACCGCGGGCATGCGGGTCGAGCCGCCCACGAGGACCACGTGGTCGATGTCGGACACGGAGATGCCGGCCTCGGCGATGACGTCCTTGAACGGCTTCTCGGTGCGCTCGAGCAGGTCCCGGGTCAGCTCCTCGAACTTGGCGCGGGTGAGTCGCTCGTCCAGGTGCACCGGGCCCTCGGGGGTCACGGAGAGGTACTGCAGGGAGATGTTGGTGCTGGTCGCGGAGGACAGCTCCTTCTTGGCCTGCTCGGCGGTCTCCTTCAGCCGCTGGAGGGCGATCTTGTCCTTGGACAGATCGGCGCCGGTCTTGGACTTCACCTGCGACAGCAGCCAGTCGACGATGCGCTGGTCCCAGTCGTCGCCGCCCAGCCGGTTGTCACCGGCGGTGGCGCGGACCTGGATGGTGGAGAAGTCGTCCTCGTCCTTGCCGACCTCGAGCAGGGAGACGTCGAAGGTGCCGCCACCGAGGTCGAAGACGAGGATGAGCTCGTCCTCCTTGCCCTTCTCCAGGCCGTAGGCCAGGGCCGCGGCGGTCGGCTCGTTCACGATGCGCAGCACGTTCATGCCCGCGATCTCGCCGGCCTCCTTCGTGGCCTGGCGCTCGGCGTCGTTGAAGTACGCCGGGACCGTGATCACGGCGTCGGTGACCTTGTCGCCCAGGTAGGACTCGGCGTCGGTCTTCAGCTTCATGAGAATGCGCGCCGAGATCTCCTGCGCGGTGTAGTTCTTGCCGTCGATCTCCTTCGACCAGCCGGTGCCCATGTGGCGCTTGACCGAGGCGATGGTGCGGTCGACGTTGGTGACGGCCTGGCGCTTGGCGATGTCGCCGACCAGGGTCTCGCCGTCCTTGGAGAAGGCGACGACGGACGGGGTGGTCCGGTTGCCCTCGGCGTTCGCGATGACGGTGGGCTCGCCGCCCTCCAGCACGGACACCACGGAGTTGGTGGTGCCGAGGTCGATTCCTACTGCACGAGACATGGAGTGTTCTCCTTCGGGTCGAGCTGAACCGGGCGGGCCGTGACGGCCCCGTTGAGGTCCCGGAGGTCTCAGGTCTTGAGTTTTCCTGGCTCAAGTCTGCCATGCGACCGGCCGGTGTCAAGTCGACTTGAGTCGACCCGACTCAATTTCTCTGCGGTGCCTGGCGTGAGAGCGGATCCGCCCCCTGCTGCCGGGAGAGCTCTCCGGTAGACTGGGCTGCTGCGCCCGGGCCTCCGGGCCCTCCTCGACATCCCCGGGCCCGCCCCCGGGTCCGCCCCGCACGCCCACGCACGCATCCCGACACGACACCGCACGCACCCGACACCGCAGGAGCCTCCGTGAGCACCACACCACCCCATACGCCGCAGTCAGAGAGCCCGAACGGCTCACCCCACCGGCCCAAGCCGCGCGAGGTGCTGCGGGAGATCAACTATCCGCACGGCATCCACCCCGCGCTGGTCCCCGGCATCGCCGTGGAGGACCAGAAGCTGCGATACGGCACGGACAAGGTCGTCTTCCTCGTCACCGCCGCGCTGATCGTGGCGTTCATCGCGTGGGGCGTGCTCTCCACCGAGTCCCTGACCGCCGCCTCCACCGCGGCTCTGGGCTGGGTGACGGGCAACGCCGGCTGGTTCTTCACCGCGCTGTCCACGGCCGCCGTGCTGTTCATGCTCGTCGTCGGCTTCAGCCGCACCGGCCGCATCCCGCTGGGCATGGACGACGAGAAGCCCGAGTACTCCTTCTTCTCGTGGCTGGCCATGCTCTTCGCCGCGGGCATGGGCATCGGCCTGATGTTCTACGGCGCCTCCGAGCCGCTGAGCCACTTCGGCGCGGGCGTCCCCGGCTTCGGCGCGGATCCCGGGTCGGAGGAGATGACCGTCTACGCCCTCGTCCAGACGGCCTTCCACTGGGGTCTCAACCCCTGGGCCATGTACGCCGTGGTCGGCTCGGCCGTCGCCTACGGCGCCTACCGCCGCGGCCGTCCCCCGCTCATCAGCCGCATCTTCGTGCCGCTGATCGGCCAGCAGCGCGCCGAGGGCAGCCTGGGCCGGCTCATCGACGTGTTCGCCATCTTCGCGACCCTCTTCGGCACCGCGGCCTCCCTGGGGATCGGCGCGCTGCAGATCTCGCGGGGCCTCGAGATCGTGGCCGGATGGGGCCCGCTGGGCAACGGCGGCCTGATCGCGGTCATCGCCGTGCTCACCGCCGCCTTCGTGGTCTCCGCCGTCTCCGGTGTGGCCCGCGGCATCCGCTACCTGTCCAACACGAACCTGCTGCTGGCCTTCCTGCTGGCCCTGTTCGTGTTCGTGGCCGGGCCCACCGTCCTGATCCTGGACCTCGTGCCGGCCGTGTTCAGCACCTACCTGCAGGAGTATCTGTGGATGACCGGGCAGACCGGCGGCTGGGGCGAGGACTCGACCGCCTTCGCCGGCGGCTGGACCGTCTTCTACTGGGCGTGGTGGCTGTCCTGGTCCCCGTTCGTCGGCATGTTCATCGCCAAGATCTCCCGTGGCCGCACGCTGCGCCAGTTCGTGACCGTGGTGCTCGTGGTGCCCTCCTCGATGTGCGTGCTCTGGTTCGTGGTCATCGGCGGCACCGCCATGTACCTGCAGCGCACCGGGACCGACCTCGCGGCCGCGGGCGGCCAGGAGGCCGTGCTGTTCGGGATGCTCGACGCCCTGCCCCTGGGCGCGATCACGTCGGTGCTCGCCATGGTCATCATCGGCATCTTCTTCGTGACCAGCGCGGACTCGGCGTCCATCGTCATGGGCACCCTGTCCCAGCGCGGTCGGCCCGAGCCCAACCGCTCCATCGTCGTGTTCTGGGGC
The DNA here is from genome assembly GCF_001942375.1 of Kocuria sp. CNJ-770. Lineage (NCBI taxonomy): Bacteria > Bacillati > Actinomycetota > Actinomycetes > Micrococcales > Micrococcaceae > Kocuria > Kocuria sp. CNJ-770. The sequence goes on along the minus strand of NZ_MKJW01000166.1, from coordinate 53,401 downwards.
CTGTCCCTGGGCGGCATCGCAACGGTCATGATGCTCGTGGGCGGCGACGACGCCCTGACCGGGATGCAGAACCTCGTGACCGTCTCGGCCCTGCCGTTCGCGGTGATTGTCGCCTTCCTGATGGTCTCCTTCTACAAGGACCTGCGCAGCGACCCCGCCACGATCCGGCACGAGTTCGCCGTCACGGCCGTGCGCAAGGCCGTGATCCACGGCATCGAGGAGCACGGCGACGACTTCGCCCTCCAGGTGGAGCACGCCCCGGGCGCCCGGGCCGCCGGCGAGACGTTCGACTCGCACGACCCCGCCGTGACCGACTGGTACCGGCGCGTCGACGAGAACGGCCAGGAGATCGACCTCGACGCGGAGACCGGATCGCGTGCGGCCCCGGACGGATCGGTCCTGAACCCGGACGGATCCCGCCAGCACCCCGATCGGCCGCACCCGGAACCGGAACCGGCACCGGACGCGGATCTCCCGCTCCGTCAGGACCGGGACCGGACCTGACCCTCCCCCGGGACGAGAAGTGCGGCCGTCGCCTCCGGGCGGCGGCCGCACTTCTCGTCCCCGGCCCCGTCCGGCTTAGACTGCCCGCTATGTATTCGATCGTGGCCGTGTGCACCGGCAACATCTGCCGCTCGCCCATGGCGGAGTTCGCCCTGCGCCGCGCCTTCGAGGCCGCCGGTCTGGGCGAGCGCGTGCGCGTCGACTCGGCCGGCGTGAGCGACGAGGAGCTCGGCAACCCGGTCGACCCGCGGGCCGGGGACCTGCTGTGCCGCGAGGGGCTGGACGCCTCCGCGCACGCCGCCCAGGCCTTCGACCCGGCCCGGTTCGCGGACCGCGACCTCGTGCTCGCCCTGGACCTCGTCCACTGGCGGCGCCTGCGCGCCCTCGCCCCCGACGCTCCCGCCGCCGAGAAGGTGCGCCTGCTGCGGGAGTTCGACCCCGCCGTCGCCGGCTCCGAGCACACCGAGCTGGGCATCTACGACCCCTGGTACGGGGGCGCCGAGGACTTCGAGACCACCTACGGCATGATCGCCGCCGCCGTGCCGGGGGTGGTCCGCGCCGTCGCCGGGGAACTGGACGCCGCGGTCCCCGGCGCCGGCCGCGCCCGGGACGCCGGAGACGCGTGATCGACATCGAGCTGGAGGTGGACGCCGCGGTCGCCGCGGCCCACCCGGCCGGCACCAACCTGGCCCGGCTGCTTCCCACCCCCACCCGACGTCCCTGGCTCATCGGCATCGACGGGCGCTCGGGCGCGGGGAAGACGACCCTGGCCGAGCAGCTCGCCGAGGTGCTCCGTCCCGTGCGGGACGTGACCCTCTTCCACATGGAGGACCTCTACCCGGGCTGGGACGGTCTCCGCCCCGGCACCCGGACCTACGTGGAGGAGGTCCTCACCCCTCTCCGCGCCGGCCGGGACGCCGAGTGGAGCGCCTGGGACTGGGTCACCGGGTCCCCGGGCACCCCCCGCCTGACACGCGTCGCGGAGGTCGTCGTCCTGGAGGGCGTCGGGGCCTGCTCGGCCGCCGCCCGGACCCTGCTGGACGTCTCGGTCTGGGTCGAGCTGCCCACCGCGCTGCGCTACGACCGGGCCCTGAGCCGGGACGGCGCGTACTACGCCGAGCACTGGGAGCAGTGGGCCGCCCAGGAGGACGCCTACCTGGCGGAGGACCACGTCTGGGAGCAGGTCGACGTCCTGCACCCCGGCCCCGTCCACTGAGCGGGCGCCCGCACCGACAGGAGACAACCGTGACCAGCACCGTCGTCGTCCTCGACGCCGCACACCCGGAGGGGGTCCTCGCCGACCCGGCCGTCCCGCTCGTGCGCGTCGACGACCAGGGACTCACCCGCGGGGACGGGGTGTTCGAGAGCCTGCGCGTCGTCGACGGGCGGGTGCAGAAGTTCGCCGTCCACCACCGGCGCCTGTCCGCCTCGGCGCGCCTGGCCCAGCTCCCCGTGCCCTCGGCGCAGGTGCTGCGGCAGGCCGTCGAGCTGGGGCTCGCCCACGCGGCCCCCGGCGGGGACGGAGGGCTGGGCGCCGAGCACAGCGTCAAGGTGGTCGTCAGCCGCGGCACCCCCGAAGCCGGCCCGTGGTCGTGGGTGGCCGTGAGCCCCGTACCGGAGTCCACCTTCCGGCAGCGCCGGGAGGGAGTCTCCGCGGTGCTGCTGCCCCGCGGCCACGACCCGGCGCAGGACGCCGCGCATCCGTGGCTGCTGCCCGGGGCCAAGACCCTGTCCTACGCGATCAACATGGCCGCCCTGCGCCATGCCCGTTCCCTCGGCGCGGACGAGGCGATCTTCACGGCCCCGGACGGCCGGATCCTGGAGGGCGCCACGTCCTCCGTGGTCTGCGCCCGCGTGCGCGAGGGCGTCCGCACCCTCGTGACCCCGGAGCCCTCGCAGGGAATCCTCCCCGGCACCACACAGGCCACGATCTTCGACGCCGCCCGGCGCGACGGCTGGGAGCTGGGCCACGGACCCCTGCAGTCCGCCGACCTCCTGGCGGCGGACGCCCTCTGGCTCGTCTCCAGCGTGCGGCTCGCCGTACCGGTGCGCCGGCTCGACTCCCACCCGCTGCCCGTGGACGCGGAGCTCACCCGCCTCGTGACGGGCTGGGTGGCCCGGGCGTGACGGGCACGGCCGCGCGACCTGCAGGGGCGAAGGCCGTGACGGGTGGGGACACGCAGGCCTGACGGGTGGGCGACAGGCATCCGCAGGCGCGGCGCCCCGGCCTCAGGCCCAGATGAACCGGTGCGTCCCGAGCAGGACGGAGACCACCGGTCCCGCCACGGCCACGGCGGCGCACCCCGCCAGCACCACGGCGTCCCTCCAGGAGTGTCCCGGGACCCGGACCCACGTGCGCGGGCCCGCGCCGAAGCCGCGCGCCTCCATGGTCACCGACAGCCGCGTGGCACGGCGCAGGGACTGGACCAGCAGGGTGAACGCCTGCCCGCCGAACTCCCGCAGCACGCCCACCGGGCCGTGCCCCGAGCCGGCGCCGCGGGCCCGGCGGGCCATCGCCAGCGTGGACCACTCGGTGAGCATCACGCCCACCAGGCGCAGGGCCGCCAAGGAGGCCAGCACGAACCGGGCGGGCAGCCGCAGCGTCTGGGCCAGTCCGTCGGCGAGGTCCGTCGGATCCGTGCTGAGCACGACGAGCAGGCCCGAGAGCGCCAGCGCGAGCCCGCGCAGGGCGATCGCCGCGCCCGCGGCGAGCGACCCGGCCGAGAGCTCGGTGATCCCCAGGTCGAGCAGCACCGGCCCGGAGTCCTCGGCGAGCAGCGCCGTGCCCCATCCGCTCACGAGCGCCGCGAGCAGCAGGGGCCAGGCGCGCAGCAGCTGCGCCGGCGGGCGCCGTCCGGCCAGCGTCAGCAGCAGCACTTCGCCCAGCAGCACGATCCCCGACGTCACGGGATCCGCGCTGAGCAGCAGCGTCACGGTCAGGGCCAGGGCACCGGCCAGCTTCACCACGGGATGGGCGCGGCCCAGCAGGGAGGCCCGGGCCGCCGGGCCGATCACGGGCGCGCTCACCGGACCTGCTCCGTGGCCGCCCGGAGCCCCGGCACGGGCGTGCCCGACTCCGCCACGACGCCCTGTGCGGGCGCACCGGACTCCACCACGGCACCCCGTCGAGGAGCACCCGACTTCAGCACGACGCCCCGTCCAGGAGCACCGGGCTCCACCACGGCGCCACGTGCGGGAGCGACCTGCTCCGGCACGATCCCGGGGGCGGACGTTCCCAGCTCCAGCACCTCGGCCCCGAGCGCCCGCACGAAGTCCTCGTCGTGGGTGACCGCGAGCACGGCCGTGCCGGCGTCCACGACCTCCAGGAGCAGGTCCACGAGCTCGGCCCAGGTCAGGGCGTCCTGGCCGAACGTGGGCTCGTCGAGCACCAGGACGTCCGGATCGGTGGCCAGCACCGTGGCCACCGACAGCCGCCGCTTCTCACCGCCGGAGAGGGTGAAGGGGTTCGCGTCCGCCAGGTGGGTCAGCCGCAGCCGGTCGAGCAGCTCTCCCGTGCGACGGTCCCGGTCGGCCGCCGGGGTGCCCGCCAGACGGGGGCCGAGCTCGAGCTCGGCCCGCACGGTGGCGCGCAGGAACTGGTGCTCGGGCTCCTGGAAGACCGTCCCGACGCGGGCCACCAGGTCCGGTCCGGCCCACTCCAGCGGGTCCGGTCCGGCGCCGCGGGCCAGGGCCGGGTGCGCGGTCACGGTGCCGCGCACGGGCGCCAGCAGGCCCGCCAGGGTGAGCGCGAGGGTCGACTTCCCGGCGCCGTTGGCGCCCGTCACGGCCAGTGCCCGGCCACGGAGCAGGTCCAGTCCCACGCCGGTCGCCGCGGCCGGGAGGTCCCGGCCCGCCGCGGGATCGCTCAGCGCCCGGCCCCGCCGCCGCGCCCGGCGCCGGCGCGCAGCTGCCGTGCGGAGGGCTGGGTGCGCGAGACGGCCAGCGCGGCCGCGCTCAGCAGCGGCTCCGCGTCCCCCCGGGGACGGGCGGGCGCGCGGGTGGGCGGGACCCGCCCGGGAACCCAGACCCCGGCGCGGCTCAGCTCGTCGGCGGCCTCCCCCAGGACCTGCGCCGGGGACCCGTCGTGCGTGATCCCCCCGTCGCGGCCGAGCACGACGACACGGTCCACGACGTCGGCCCACACCGCCACGCGGTGCTCCACGACCACCAGAGTGGCCCCGCTGCGGTCCAGGCACCGTGCCACCGCGTCCCGGACCTGCCGCACCCCTGCGGGGTCCAGGTTCGCGGTGGGCTCGTCGAGCAGGAGCAGCCCCGGGCTCATCGCCACGGCACCGGCGAGCGCCAGGCGTTGCTTCTGCCCGCCGGACAGGGCGGCGGTGGGATGGTCGAGCGGCAGGGCCAGCCCCACGTCGTCGAGGGCGGCGCGGACCCGGGGCCAGATCTGTTCCCGGGGCACGGCGAGGTTCTCGAGGCCGAAGGCGGTGTCGTCCCCGATACGGGACAGGACCACCTGGGACTCGGGGTCCTGCTGCACGAGCCCGGCGCGTCCCCGTGCCCGGTCCGGGTCCGTGCCGTCGAGCAGCAGCTCCCCGTGGCGGGAGAGCCCGTCGTCGTCGTGCAGGACCCCCGCGAGGGCGTGCAGGAACGTCGACTTGCCCGCCCCGCTCGGCCCCAGCAGCAGCACCCGCTCCCCCGGCTCGACCACCAGGTCGATGCCCCGCAGGGCGGGGGCCTCCCGGCCGGGGTGGTGCCAGCCGAAGCCGCGGGCCTCGACGCGGGCCCCCGCGGCGGCGGGCGTGCCGGGAGGACGCACCGCCGCGGCGGTCATCGCCGTGCGACCCGGCCCGAGGCCAGGCCCTGCAGCACGCCGGTGGCTGCGAGCGCCTTCACCACGGCCCACATCAGCAGGCCGGCGAGCACCGCGCCCGAGAGGGCCGCGAGGACCACGTAGACCACCTGGTGGCCGAGGGCCCACTCGTAGTTGTAGATGATGCTCTCGTTGACGCCCAGGAAGATGCCGCTGACCGCGCCCGCCGCGGCGGCCACCGCGGCGTTGTAGCGGCGGTAGCGCACCGCGGCGAAGACCAGCTCGGCCCCGATGCCCTGGAGGAGGCCGGACAGGATCACGGTCCAGCCGAAGTGGGTGCCCAGGAAGCCCTCGATGACGGCGGCGAGCAGCTCGCAGAACAGCGCGGCGCCCGGCTTGCGGATGATCAGACCGCCGAGCACACCGGCCACGAGCCAGCCGCCGGCGATCAGCCCCACGGCGGGCGGATAGGTCACCGCGGCGGCTCCGACCACGGGATAGAGCAGGTTCGACCACGCCCAGAAGACGACCGCGCACACGGCGGCGAGGACGGCGGCCACGACGATGTCGACGACCCGCCAGGACGAGGACCCGGGCGCACGGTTGCGGCCGGCGGGACGGTGCGTGGTGGTGTTCATGGTGCGTTCCTCCTGGGCTCAGCGAGCCATCGGTGCCAGGAGGGGAGGGGTCCGCGCGGACACGGCCGGAGCTCATGTCCGCGAGTCGTCCCTGAGGTGCTCGACTCCCTTCGCCGGTGCTAACCGGAGCAGGTTCGAGGGTCTGCGGTGATCCGCACTCTCAGCGCTGTGCCGCCGTTGCCGGCGGGGTGCGCTCCCCTGTCGTTTCAGTGGCACCGAGTCTACCCCTCCCCTGCCCGCACCGCCGCACGCACTGACATCCGGACTGTCGCCTGGACTGTCGCCGGTGCTGCCGCCCGCACGTCCGCCGTTCCGTTCCTGCCCGCGGGGCGTCCGGCGCTCCTCCCGCGGCGCGTCCGCCGGACGGCGAAGGGGCCGGTCCGCCCGGACACCGTTGCGGTGTCCGGGCGGACCGGCCCCTTCGTGAGGTGGTCCCCGGGGATCAGACCTCGGCCTGGCTGGAGGCCTTGGGGTTGTTCCGGGGCTGGTTCTCCATCTTCGCGACCTGGCGGGAGATCGCGACCTTGATCACCGTGCCGACGAGGCCGGTGACGAGCGACCAGATGATGATGCCGGTCCACGCCTCGTCCGGGTCCGGGTTCTTGGCGGGGGGCGGGTCCCCCGTGATGCGCGTCCACGCGGCGCCGAGCACCTTGTGCGAGAGCGCCACGCCGCCCAGCGAGAGGCCGGTGCCGGCGAGTTCGAGGATCTTCGTGTTCATGGACTGCTGCTCCTTGTCGTCGGGGCGGCGCGGATGCGCCCGTCGATCGTGCCCAGCCTAACGCGTCCTCCCGGATCCGTCAGTCTGCTGTCCGTCGGCGTGCTGCCCGTCCGCGCCCGGCGGGTCGGTGAGGGCCGCGTCGGTGAGGGCCGCGTCGGTGAGGGCCGCCCCGGCCGCGGCCTGCCCGCCGCCGTCCTGCTCGCCGGCACGGTTGAGCACCTCCTGCAGGTCGTCCTGCGTGAGGGTGGCCCGGTTGAGGTGCTTGGTGCGGTAGGTGGAACGGCCGACCATGTGCGCCGAGACGGGCACGGTGAGCAGCTGGAAGACCCAGCCCAGGATGATCAGCGGGATCATGACCGGGTCCCGGTTCTCCAGGGCGACGGCGGTGAGCATGAGCAGCAGCCCGAACACCTGCGGCTTGGTCCCGGCGTGCATGCGGGTCAGCAGGTCCGGGAACCGGACCAGCCCGATCGCCGCGGCCAGGGACATCAGCGCTCCGAGGACCAGGCACACGGCGGCGGCGGCGTCCAGGACGGTGTCCAGCACGGGGCTCACTTCCCGTGCTCGGCGGTCTGGGTGGCGAAGCGCGCCACCGTCACGGCGCCGATGAACCCCACCAGGGAGACGATCACCATGAGGATGAGGTTGTCGAGATGGCCGTGGTAGGCCATCTCCACGGCGAGCGACGCCGCCACGATGGCCAGCAGGACGTCGGTGGCCACCACCCGGTCCAGCAGCGACGGCCCCTTGGCCAGCCGGTACAGGGTGCCCGCGGCGGCCGTGCTGAGCAGCACGGCCGCGACGGCCACGGCGATCTCCATCACGAGCGGTCCTCCTCGGTGGTCTGGGGGTTCTCGGCGGCCCGGGGATTCTCAGTGGTTCCGGTGTTCCCGGTGGACCCGGCGGGGACGTCTCCTCGCCGGCCGCCGACGATCTGCTGCTCGGCCGTGACCGGGGAGCCGATCGCCGCGCTGTCCCGCTGCTCGGACTCCGCCGCGCCTCCCCCGCGGCGTTCGGCCCGCAGGGCGGTGAGCTCCTCCCGGGTGCCCATGATGCGGATCCACGCGGCCTCGACCTGCCGCACGGAGCGCCGGAAGGACTCGGCCTCCTCGGGGGTGCGGACGTTGAGCGCGTGGAAGTAGAGCGTCCACCGGGAGCGGTCCACCTCCACGAGGATGGAGCCCGGGATCAGGGCCATGGTGTGGCCGGTGGCGGTGAGCAGCAGGTCCGAGCGCGTGCGCAGCTCCACGCCCACGACCGCGTTGCGGGCCCGCGGGCCCACGAGGATCGCGACGAGCATGACGCCCACGCTGGCCTTGGCGACCTGCCACACGAAGGTCACTGCGAAGAGGGCGAACTGCAGCAGGTTGAACCGGCCCGAGAGCTGCACCGGGGGCAGGTAGAGCACCCAGGTCACGAGCAGTGCCAGCAGCGCGCCGAACAGCAGGTTGCCCAGGCCGAAGTCGCCCCACAGGGCACCCCAGACGAGCACGAGCCACACCAGCAGCGGCAGCTCGACGAGCAGGGAGTTCTTGGGACGCGAGCTCACGGAGCCTCCTCCACCACGGGGCGGGGAACCGATCCGGGGTCCAGCACGGCCGCGACGTAGCGCTCGGGACGGACGAGGTTCTCGGCCGCGTTGTCCGCGAGCTGGAAGATCGGGCCGGCGAAGACGGTGAGGGCCACGCCCACGACGACGAGCGCGGAGGCGCCGCCGAGCATGGAGGGCGACATCAGCCGCACGTCGCCCTTGCCGGCGAACTGCCCCTCCTGGTCGTCGACGGACCCGGAGGTCAGGAGGAAGCGCGAGCCCGCCGGGACCGGGGCCAGCAGGATCGGGTCCGGGTACTCCGCGTCCTCCGGGGTGCGCAGGAACACGCGGTTCCACACGCGGATCATGGCCAGCAGGGTCAGCAGGGACACCGCCACGGAGCCCGCCACCAGGACGTAGGCGAGCGGGTCGCCCCGGTTCACACCGGCCTGCAGCAGCCCCGTCTTGCCGAGGAAGCCGGAGAACGGCGGGATGCCGCCCAGGTTCAGCGCGGGCACCAGGTAGAGCAGCGCCAGCAGCGGCGAGATCCTGGCCATGCCCGCGAGCCGGTCCACGTTCGTGGATCCGCCGCGGCGCTCGATCAGCCCGGCCACCAGGAACAGGCTGGTCTGGATCACGATGTGGTGGGCCACGTAGTAGACCGTGGCGGAGAGCGCCTCCTGGCTGCCCACGGCCACCCCGAAGATCATGTAGCCGATGTGGCTGATGAGGGTGAAGGACAGCATGCGCTTGATGTCGATCTGGGCGAGCGCGCCCAGGATGCCCACCACCATGGTGAGCAGCGCGACCCACATCAGCAGGGTGTCGAGCCGGTCCCCCGGGAACAGCACGGTCTCCGTGCGGATGATCGAGTAGACGCCCACCTTGGTCAGCAGCCCGGCGAACACGGCGGTGACGGGGGCGGAGGCCGTCGGGTAGGAGTCCGGCAGCCAGAAGGACAGCGGGAACACCGCCGCCTTGATGCCGAAGGCGATGAGCAGCATGACGTGCAGCTGCATCTGGGTGCCCACCGGCAGGTCGGCGAGCTTCACGGAGAGGTCGGCCATGTTGATGGTGCCCGTGGCCGCGTAGATCATGGCGATGGTGATCAGGAAGAGCACCGAGGAGATCACGGAGACCACCACGTAGGTGACGCCCGTGCGGATCCGCTGGACCGTTCCGCCCATCGTCATGAGGACGTAGGACGCGGTGAGCAGGATCTCGAAGCCCACGTACAGGTTGAACAGGTCACCCGCGAGGAAGGCGTTGGAGACCCCGGCCACGAGGATGAGGAAGGAGGGGTGGAAGATCGAGATCGGGCCCTCCTTGTCGCCGTCGGCCACGCCCTGGCCGCTGGCGTAGACCAGCACCGCGAGCGAGACGACCGTGGAGACCACGAGCATCAGCGAGGAGAGCTGGTCGACGACCATGACGATGCCCCAGGGCGCCGCCCAGCCGCCCAGGTGGACGGCCTGGGGACCGACGTCCCACGTGCTCACCAGCACCGCGGCCTCGACCACGAGGGTGAGCACCAGCGAACCGATCGCCACGGCGCGCTGCAGGGCGTTGCGCCGCAGCAGCACGAGGCTCAGGGCCGCGCCCAGGAAGGGGATGATGACCGCCAGCGGGGCCAGCTGCGCGAGGTGGAGGGTCATCGGGTCCCCTCCCGCCGGGGCCCGGGAAGACCGGGCGTCTCGAGGTCCTCGCCGAGGTCCTCAGCGGGGTCGTCGTCGGGGTCGCTGCGGCGGGGCGCCTCCTCGAACTCGGTCGTCTCGGCGGGCACCTCGGCGTCGTCCTCCAGGTCGTAGGAGGACTGCCGGGCCACGCGCCGGTCCTCCACGTCGTCCTGGATCTCGTCGCGGCGGCCGAGCACCCAGGAGCGGTAGATCATCCCGAGCAGGAACGCGGTGACGGCCAGCGAGATGACGATGGCGGTGAGGATCAGCGCCTGGGGCAGCGGGTCGCTGTAGTCCTCCGCGGCGATCGAGCTGTCGTAGAGCGGAGCGAGTCCGGGGATGCCGCCCGCGTGCAGGATCAGCAGGTTCGTGCCGTTGGTGAGCAGCATCAGTCCCAGCAGCACCCGGGTGAGCGAGCGCTCGAGCAGGAGGTACACCCCCACGGCGTAGAGCACGCCCATCACGACCAGCAGGGTCAGGTTCACGCTCATCGGTGCTCGTTCCCTTCGTCGGGCCCCGCCCCGGCGGTCGTGACCGGGGTGGGTGAGGTCGCCGACGTCGCCACGGACGATCCCGCGGTGACCCGGCGCTGCCGGGTGACCCTGATGCGGGTGCCGCGTCCGGGCGTCCTCCGGCGCCGGCGCACGGCGTCCTCCTCGATCCGCTCGTCGATCCGCCCGCCCAGCGAGCGCAGGATGTCGAGGACGAGCCCGACGACGATCAGGTAGACCGCGATGTCGAAGACCAGTGCGGACACGAACTTCTCGTGCCCGAAGACCGGCAGCTCCACCTCCACGGTGTAGCTCTGCATCACGGAGCCGCCCAGGAACACCGGGGTGAGGGCGTAGAGGGCGGCCAGCGCCAGCCCCGTCCCCAGCATCGTGCCGGCGTTGATGGGGGTGGCGCGCTCCAGCTCGAAGCGCCCGCCCGCGAGATAGCGCACGGTCAGGGCCAGTCCGGCCATGAGCCCGCCGGAGAACCCGCCGCCCGGGTCGTTGTGCCCGGCGATCAGCAGGTAGAGGGAGACCATCATGAACGTGTGGAAGAGCAGGCGGGTGACCACCTCGAAGACGATCGAGCGCCGCTCGGGCGCCAGGGTCCGCCCCGCCAGCAGGTAGGGGTCCTCCGGGTCCTCGGGGGTGCGCCGGTCGACCACGGCGTCCAGCTCCGCGCCGGACGGGACCACGGCCGCGGCGCTGCGCCGGCGCAGGATCCGCAGCTGTTCGGTGTTCGGGTCGTCGCCGGAGCGCACGATCCGGTCCCCGCGGCCGGTGACGAAGATCAGGGACGCCACACCGGTCGCGGCGAGCACCAGCACGGAGATCTCCCCGAAGGTGTCCCACGCCCGGATGTCCACCAGGATGACGTTGACCACGTTCTGCCCGTCGCCCAGCTCGTAGGCCATCCGCGGCAGCTGCAGGGAGATGGGCTCGGCCGTGCGCGAGGAGATGCTGAAGGCCGCCAGAGCCATCATGAACAGCCCGAAGGCCACCGCGATGGTGCCGCGCAGGAGCCGGCGCCCGGCGGGGTTGCGGTGCCACAGCGGCGCGGGCAGCGAGCGCAGCGCCAGCACGAACGCCACGAGCAGGATGGTCTCCACGAGCGTCTGGGTCAGGGCGAGGTCCGGGGCCCCCTGCAGGGCGAACATCAGCGCCAGGCCGTAGCCGGTGACCGAGACCAGGAGCACGGCCAGGAAGCGCTTCTTCGCCAGGGGCACCAGCAGGGCCGCCACGACCATGGCCGCCCCGGCGATCAGCTGGGCCGGCCCGTCCGAGAGCCGCAGGGTGCCCAGCGGCGGGGTCTCCTCCACGACCAGGGCCACGAGGGGCACCACGATCGCGGTGACGAGGATGACCGAGAGGTAGAACATCAGCGATCCGCGCTGGGTGCGCCCGGTGATCCACACCGCGACCAGGTCCAGGACGTTGATGGTCCGCCGGTAGAGGAGCTCTCCGGGCGGCAGCGAGGGCAGCGCGCGCTGGAGGTCGGCGACAGGGCGCCGGGCCAGGAACATGAGCAGCCCGCCCGCGACGATGACCGCCGACAGGCCCAGGGCCGGGGTGAGTCCGTGCCACAGGGCGAGGTAGAACTCGTGCCCGCCCGGGTCGGGGAACTGGTCCACGTAGGGCTGGAGCATGGCGGTGACCGGCTGCGGCCAGAGCCCGTAGGCCACGGTGAGGACGGCGAGCACGAGCGGGGCGGCCAGGAAGCCGGGCTCGACGCGCTCCATGTCGCTGATCACGGCCTTGCCGTCCGCCCCGGCGTCGAGCTCGGAGAACTCCGCGGACTTCTGCGCGAAGCCGCCCCACAGGAAGCGGGCGCTGTAGGCGAAGGTCAGCACCGAGCCGAGCACCAGCCCGGCGAGCACCACGATCCCCGCCGCGCTGTCCGCCTCGTGGGTGAACGCGGCCAGCACCGACTCCTTGGCCACGAAGCCCGCCAGCGGCGGCAGCCCGGCCATGGAGGCGGCGGCCACGGCGGAGACGGCGAACAGCACGGGCACGCGGCGGGCCAGGCCGGAGAGCCGCCGGATGTCCCGGGTGCCCGCCCGGTGGTCGATGATGCCGACCACGAGGAACAGCGTGGCCTTGAACAGGCCGTGGGCCAGGAGCATGGCCATGCCGGCCTGCGCGGTGTCGGCCGCGCCCCGGCCCACGACGACGACGAGGAAGCCGAGCTGGCTGACGGTGCCGTAGGCGAGGATGAGCTTGAGGTCGTACTGCTTCAGCGCGGCCCAACCGCCGAAGATCATGGTGCCCAGGCCCAGGATCATCACCGTGGGCTGCCACAGCGCCGTCTCGGCGTAGCCGGGGGCGAACCGGGCCACCAGGTACACGCCGGCCTTGACCATGGCGGCGGCGTGCAGGTACGCGGACACGGGCGTGGGCGCGGCCATCGCGGCGGGCAGCCAGAAGTGCAGCGGGATCAGGGCGGACTTGGTCACGGCGCCGACGAGGAGCAGGAACACCGCCACGTCCACCAGGGTGCCGCGCTGGGCCAGCTCGGGGGCCGCCGCGAGCACCTGGGAGATCCGGTAGGTGCCGGCGGCCTGGCCCAGCATCACGATGCCCACGAGCATGGACAGTCCGCCGGCCGTGGTCAGCACGAGCGCCTGCAGGGCCGCGCGCCGGGCGGACAGCCGGGCCCGGCTGTAGCTGATGAGCAGGAAGGACAGGACGGTGGTGATCTCCCAGAAGACGAACAGCACCAGCATGTCGTCGGCGGTCACCAGCCCGAACATGGCCCCGGCGAAGGCGAGCAGCTGGGCGCCGAAGCCCCCGAGGTCACCGGCGCCGGGCTTGAAGTAGCGGGCGCAGTAGAAGAGGACGAGGGACCCGGCCCCGAGCACGAGCAGGGACATGGTCCACGCCAGGGCGTCCATCCGCAGGGCCAGGTCCAGTCCCAGGGAGGGGATCCACTCCACCGCCTCGGTCCACCCGCCGTCCGGGCCGTACACCCGCGGGGCGGAGGACAGCAGCCACAGGAACCCGGCGAGGGGAACCGCAGCCAGCAGGTAGAAGGCGCTGCGTCCCATGCGCGCGAACAGCAGGGGCGCGACCGTGGCCACCACTGCGTGGAGCAGGAGCACAACGGTCATCAGGCGCCTCCGGGGAGCGGTGAGCAGTTCAGCGGGCGGGCGTCGAGGGGCCCGGACGCGGGGCACGGAGGACCTGTGCGAGCACGGGGATGCCGGGGCGCGCCCGGGGCACCCAGACTATCAAAGGGGCTCTGCGGCCCTCCGCGGTTGCCCGCGGACGAGACCTGGACGCTCCCGGTCAATCCGCTGGGCAATCGCTCCGCAGCGCCGGGATGCGCGGTCCCGGCGAGGCCGACGCCCCGGCGGGGCACCGCGGGCCTAGCATGACTGCCATGGACACCGCGCCCCCTGGTTCCCCCTCCCCTCCGTCCGCGCCGCCCGCGGCCCCCTTCACGCCGCGCCGCTCCCACGTGTGGGCCTGGAGCCTGTGGGACGCCGGCTCCGCGGCCTTCAACGCCGTGATGACCACGTTCGTTTTCACCGTCTATCTCACCGGCGACCCGTTCGGCGGGGAGGACCACGCCTCCCAGGTGCTGGGGTACGGGATCGGCGCCGCGGGCGTCGTCGTGGCGCTGCTCGCCCCCGTGGTCGGGCAGCGCAGCGACGGCGCCGGGCGCCGGAAGCTGTGGCTGGGCGTCAACACGATGCTCACCGCGCTGCTCACCGCGCTGTGCTTCCTGGTCTACCCGGAGTACCCGTTCCTCTACCTGGGCGTGGCGCTGCTGGCCCTGGCCAACGTCTTCGACGAGTTCGCGGTGGTCAACTACAACGCGATGCTCCCCGGCATCGCGGGCCGCGAGCACATCGGCCGGGTGAGCGGGCAGGGCTGGGCGCTGGGCTACTTCGGCGGGATCGTGGCCCTGTCCATCGTCCTGTTCGGCTTCGTGAGCCCGGGGTTCCTCGGCCTGCCCGAGGAGGAGGCGCTCAACATCCGGGCCGTCGCACTGTTCTCGGGCCTGTGGATCGCCCTGTTCTCGATCCCCGTCCTGTTCGTGGTGCCCGAGATCCGCCCCACGCACCGGGGCCCGCGCCCGTCCGTGCTCCGGTCCTACCGGCAGCTGTGGGCGAGCCTGCGGGAGCTGTACCGGGACGCCCCGCAGACGCTGTGGTTCCTGCTCTCCTCCGCGGTGTTCCGGGACGGGCTCAACGCCGTGTTCACGTTCGGCGGCGTGATCGCGGCCGGGACCTTCGGCTTCACCCTCACCGAGGTCATCGTCTTCGCGATCGTCGGGAACGTGGCCGCCGGTGTGGGAGCGCTCGCGGGCGGACAGCTCGACGACCGGGTGGGCCCCAAGCGCGTCATCGTGGCGTCCCTGGTCTGCATCCTGCTGGCGGGCACCCCGCTGCTGTTCCTGGACGGCACCGCCGCGTTCTGGGTCTGCGGGCTGCTGCTGTGCCTGTTCGTGGGTCCGGCGCAGTCGGCCTCCCGGACGTTCCTGGGCAGGCTCACCCGCACCGGCCACGAGGGCGCCCTGTACGGCCTCTACGCCACCACCGGCCGGGCCGTGAGCTTCCTGGCACCCACCCTGTTCGCCGTGTTCGTCTCCGTGCTCGGCGCCCAGCGCTGGGGGATCCTGGGCATCCTCCTGGTGATCGGCGCGGGACTGCTCCTGCTCTTCGGCGCACGTGACCCCGAGCGCGTCCGGGACCTCGGCGGCGCCGGGACCACGCGGCGCGCCTGAGCCGCGGCGCGGAACCGATCACCGCAGCGCCGCCCACGGTGCGCGGCGGGGCAGGGAGCCGGTGCGCGGACGGACCCGGCGCGAGGACGGGGGCGCCGGGCCGGGGGCCCGGAGCGGGCGCCGGACCTCAGATGCGGGTGCGGGAGAACCCGAGGTGGCTGCGCGAGGCCGTCGGGCCGCGCTGCCCCTGGTACCGGTTGGCGTAGGCGCCGTCCCCGTACGGGTGCTCCGCGGGCGAGGACAGCCGGAAGAAGCACAGCTGCCCGATCTTGGAGCCGGGCCACAGCTTGATGGGCAGCGTCGCCATGTTGGAGAGCTCGAGCGTGACGTGCCCCGAGAAGCCCGGGTCGATGAACCCGGCGGTGGAGTGCGTCAGCAGCCCCAGCCGCCCCAGGGAGGACTTGCCCTCCAGCCGGGCGGCGATGTCGTCCGGGAGGCTCACCTTCTCGTAGGTGGAGCCCAGGACGAACTCCCCGGGGTGGAGCACGAAGGCCTCCTCCGGGTCGACCTCCACGAGGCGCGTGAGCTCCGGCTGCTCCACCGAGGGGTCGATGTGCGCGTACTTGTGGTTGTCGAAGAGCCGGAACCAGCGGTCCAGCCGCACGTCGATGCTGGCCGGCTGGATCAGGGCGGGGTCGTAGGGCTCGAGGACGACCCGGCCACCGTCGAGCTCACGGCGGATGTCGCGGTCAGAGATCAGCACGGTCCCCAAGGTAGCGCACGCCGCTCCCCCGGGCCCTGTTCCCCGGTCCTGCCCGGCCCCGGCAGATCGTGTACAGTGTTGTGGTGTCCCCGTCCGGCGCACGCACCGGACGGATCACGGATGCGCGGCTGTAGCTCAATGGTAGAGCGCACGCTTCCCAAGCCTGATACGCGGGTTCGATTCCCGTCAGCCGCTCTCGCACCGAACGCCCCGCGCCCCCACGGCCGGGGCGTTCGTCGTGCCCGGGGCGGCCCCGGTAGAATGTTCTCGCGCCCCGGCCCTCCCCGGACCCCGGCGTCCGACGCTCCGGCGCCCGACCGGAGCCGCACCCCGCACCCCGCCCACGAGGAGCAGATCTCCCGTCATGCTGCGCACCATGTTCAAGGCCAAGATCCACCGGGCCGTCGTGACCCAGGCCGATCTCCACTACGTTGGCTCGATCACCGTGGACCAGGACCTCCTGGACGCCGCCGACATCCTGCCGGGCGAGCTCGTCTCCATCGTGGACGTCACCAACGGCGCCCGGCTGGAGACCTACACCATCGCCGGCGAGCGCGGCTCCGGCGTCGTCGGGATCAACGGCGCCGCCGCGCACCTCGTGCACCCCGGCGACATCGTCATCCTCATCAGCTACGCCCAGATGGACGACGCCGAGGCGCGCACCCACGTGCCCCGCGTGGTGCACGTGGACGCGCAGAACCGGATCGCCGACCTCGGCGCGGATCCCGCCGAGGCCCTGCTCGACGGCGTCGCCCGCCCCCCGCTCTCCCGGACCCTCGCCGCGGCGCGGGCCGACCTGCCGCTCGGCTGACGCGACCGTCGCCGCCCGCCCTCGGGGACGTCCTGTCCGGAGGGCCCTCCGCCATGGGATAGAACTGTAGGGGCCCGATCCCGCGGGTCCCGACAGTCCGAGGAGGAACCCGTGGCCGGAGTGTTCTCGGGGTTCTTCATCGTGTGGGCCGTCATCGGCGCCGGATACGTGGTGGGCCGCCGCCGGGTGCTGGGGCCGCAGGGGCAGCTGGTGCTGAGCAAGTTCGCCTTCTACGTGGCCAGCCCGCCGCTGCTGTTCCTCACCATCTCCGAGGCCGACATCGGCCGCCTGCTCTCCGCCCCCCTGCTGGTGGCGGCCGTCTCGGCGGTGGCCACCGCCCTCGTGCACGCCGGGCTCGCCCGGTGGGTGCTGCACCGGGACGCGGCGACCACCGTGATGGGCGCCCAGGCCGCCTCCCAGGTGAACTCCGCCAACCTCGGCATCCCGATCGCCACGTTCGTGCTCGGGGACGCGACCATGGTGGTGCCGGTCATCCTGTTCCAGCTGGCCCTGAACACCCCCGTGTACCTGACGATCATGGACGTCCTGACCGACGGCCGCCGGCCGAGCCTCGGCAGCATCCTGGGCAACGTGGTGACCAACCCGATGATCATGGGCTCCGGGCTCGGGATCCTGTTCGCGGTGACCGGCTGGCGGCTTCCCGAGGTCGTGCACGAACCGGTGGAGCTGGTGGCCGGGGCCTCCATCCCCGCGATGCTGATGGCCTTCGGCGTCTCCCTGGTGGGCGCCTCCCCGCTGCGGGCCGGGACGAGCCCGCGCCGGGACGTGGTGCTCGCCGCCGCCCTGAAGCTGCTGCTGCACCCGGTGCTGGCCTTCCTGTTCGCCCGCTACGCCCTGGGCCTGGAGGGGCACCTGCTCTACGCCGTGGTGGTGATGGCGGCGCTGCCCACCGCCCAGAACATCTACGTCGCGGCCGTGCGCTACGGGAGGGCCGAGCAGCTGTGCCGCGACACGGTGCTGCTCACCACGGTCGTGGCCATGCTGACCATGGCCGGCGTGGCCCTGCTCCTCGCCTGACCCGCGGCCCGGCACCCCGCCCGCGCAGCCCGCGCCCGTTCGCAAAACCACAGGTTACTGGTCTGTGACGTACCGCACTCATAGACTGAAGCTCCGCGCAGGGGTGGTCACCCGGCAGCACGCACCACCGACCGTCCCGCCGAGCAGGTCCCACCGGACCCTTTCGGCGCCCCTCGCGGGCCGCCACATCGCCGAAGGGGAGGAACAGACCGTTGACCACCACCTCACACCCCCACAGGGCCCCCGGGAGGCGACGGCGCAGCGCTGCCGCCGCCCTGGGCGCCGTGGGCGCCCTGATCCTGACGGGATGCGGTGACGCCGACGCCGGCGGCACCCCCACCCTCACCTGGTACATCAACCCCGACGCCGGCGGGCAGGCGGAGCTGGCCCAGCGGTGCTCGGAGGAGTCCGGGGGCCGGTACAACATCGAGACCTCGTTGCTGCCGCGCGACGCCGCGTCCCAGCGCGAGCAGCTCGCCCGGCGTCTCGCGGCCGGGGACACGTCGATGGACATCATGAGCCTGGACCCGCCCTTCATCCCCGAGCTGGCCGAGCCGGGCTTCCTGGCCCCCGTGCCCGCGGGCGTCGAGCAGGCCACCACCCAGGACGTCCTGGCCGGTCCCCTCGAGGGCGCGAAGTGGAAGGACGAGCTGGTGTCGGTGCCCTTCTGGGCCAACACGCAGCTGCTCTGGTACCGGGAGTCCGTGGCGGAGGCCGCCGGCCTGAACATGGACGAGCCGGTGACCTGGAAGCAGATCATGGACGCCGCCCGGCAGCAGGACAAGTACCTGGGCGTGCAGGGCACCTCGGCCGAGTCGATGACCGTGTGGGTGAACGGCCTGATCAAGTCCGCCGGCGGCGACATCATCGAGAACCCGGAGGCCCCGGCCGACGAGATCGTGATCGGCATGGACTCGGAGGCCGCGCAGCAGGCGGCCGAGATCGTGGGCACCATCGGCCGTGACGGGCTCGGCGGGCCGGGCCTGCCGACCTCGGACGAGAACGCCTCGATGATCCAGTTCCAGTCCGACGACGGCTCCTTCATGGTCAACTGGCCCTTCATCTACGCGGCCACCGCAGCGGCCGTGGAGGGCGGGACCGTGGAGCAGTCCATGTTCGAGGACATCGGCTGGGCCCTGTGGCCGCGGGTGAACCCGGACGAGCCCTCCGCTCCCCCGCTGGGCGGGATCAACCTGGGCGTGGGCGCCACCTCCGAGCACCAGGACCTGGCGTGGGAGGCGGTGGAGTGCATCGTCCAGCCCGAGAACCAGGCCTACTACTTCGTGAGCAACGGCAACCCGGCCGCGTCCGAGGCCGCCTACGAGGATCCGGAGGTCCGGGAGGCCTTCCCGATGTACGAGACCATCCGCGAGTCCCTCGACCAGGCCGCGCCGCGCCCGCAGACCCCCTACTACAACGAGGTCTCCACCGCCATCCAGCAGCAGTGGACCCCGCCGGCGTCCGTCACCGAGGACACGCCCCGCACGACCGCGGAGTTCATCGAATCCGTCCTGAAGGGAGACCAGCTGCTATGAGCACCGTCGTCAATCCCAACGCGCCCGGCACCGGTCCCCGGGAGGCCGCCCCGGCTCCGGTGAGCGGACGGCGCAGCGCGAAGCCGCTCATGTCCGACCGCGCCCGGTCGGAGCGCAAGCTCGGCTGGATGCTCGCCGGCCCGGCGTTCATCGTGATGCTCCTGGTCACCATGTACCCGATCCTGCAGGCCCTGTGGGACTCCCTCTTCTCGTTCCGGCTCACCGACCCGGGGAACAAGGAGTTCATCTTCCTCGGCAACTACGCCACGGTCCTCTCCGACAACGTGTTCTGGCGGGACCTGGGCGTCACCGTGCTGATCACGGTGGTCACCGTGGTCGTGGAGCTGGTCCTGGGCTTCGCCCTGGCGCTCGTGATGAACAACGCGATCCGCAGCACCAAGGGCCTGCTGCGCACCGCGATCCTGGTGCCCTACGGCATCATCACTGTGGTCTCCGCCTTCGCGTGGTTCTACGCGTTCGACATCACCACCGGCTACATCAACAACTGGTTCGACTGGGTCCCGGGCATCGGCCCCGACTTCAACTGGTTCTCGAACACGTGGTCGGCCCTGTTCGTGATCATGGCCTCCGAGATCTGGAAGACCACCCCGTTCATCTCCCTGCTCCTGCTGGCCGGCCTGGCCCAGGTCCCCAGCGAGTACACGGAGGCCGCCCGCGTGGACGGCGCCACGTGGTGGCAGAGGATGTCCCGGGTGATCCTGCCGAACATGAAGGCCGCGATCATGGTGGCCGTCGTGTTCCGCGCGCTGGACGCGTTCCGCATCTTCGACAACATCTTCATCATGACGCAGGGCCAGTACGGCACCGAGACGCTGTCCCTGCTCGCCTATCGCACCTCCATCGGCCGACTGGAGATCGGGCTCGGCTCCGCGATCTCCGTGATCCTGTTCGTGTGCGTGCTGCTCATCGCCTTCGTCGCCATCAAGGTGTTCAAGGTCGACCTCGCCGGCGCCGGGAAGGGAAGGTAATCCCATGACCACCAAGCAGAAGTGGGGCTGGGCCGTCGTCACGGTCCTCGTCCTGTTCTACGCCCTCTTCCCCGTCGCCTCGATCCTCATGACGTCCTTCAAGACGCCGGCGGACCTGACGTCCGGGAAGTTCCTGCCCACCCAGTGGGTCGGGGAGAACTACTCGTCCATCTTCGTGGGCCAGGCCCGCGACCTGTTCGTGCCGTCGCTGATCAACTCGATCGGCATCTGCCTGATCGCCACGGCCATCGCGGTGGTCCTGGCCACGCTGTGCGCCTACGCGATCGCCCGCCTGGACTTCCCCGGCAAGAAGATGATCCTGACGGTCGCCCTGGCGGTGTCCATGTTCCCCGTGGTCTCCATCGTCACCCCGCTGTTCAACCTGTGGCGCCAGATCGGGCTCTACGACACGTGGCCCGGCCTGATCATCCCCTACCTCTCGCTGACCCTGCCGATCTCCATCTGGACCCTGACGGCGTTCTTCCAGCAGATCCCGTGGGACCTGGAACGGGCGGCGCAGGTCGACGGCGCCACCACCTGGCAGGCCTTCCGCAAGGTGATCGTGCCGCTGGCCCTGCCGGGCGTCTTCACCACCGCGATCATCGCGTTCTTCATCGCCTGGAACGACTTCGTCTACGGCATCGGCCTGACCTCCACCGAGGCCGCCCGCCCGGTGCCCGCGGCTCTCGCGTTCTTCACCGGAGCCTCGCAGTTCGAGGACCCGGCGGGCGCGATCTCCGCGGCGGCCATCGTCGTCACCATCCCGGTGGTCCTCCTGGTGCTGCTCTTCCAGCGCCAGATCGTCTCCGGCCTGACCCAGGGCGCGGTCAAGGGCTGAGCCCGCCCGCCGCCCACGCATCTTCCGAACCGAACGAAGGACTGAGTCCCAGATGGCATCCATCACCCTCAACCACCTCGTCAAGAAGTACGGCGACGGCTTCCCCGCGGTCAACGACGTCTCCATCGACATCGCCGACGGCGAGTTCCTGATCCTCGTGGGGCCCTCCGGCTGCGGCAAGTCGACGCTGCTGCGGATGATCGTGGGCCTCGAGGACATCACCTCGGGGGACCTGCTGATCAACGGCCAGCGCGTCAACGAGAAGGAGCCGCGGGAGCGGAACCTCTCGATGGTGTTCCAGAACTACGCGCTGTACCCGCACCTGACCGTGTACGAGAACATCGCGTTCCCGCTGCGGCTGTCCAAGGGCAAGTTCTCCGACGAGGAGATCGACCGCAAGGTGCGCGCCGCGGCCTCGACCCTGGACCTCGACGAGCACCTCGAGCGCAAGCCGGCCAACCTCTCCGGCGGTCAGCGCCAGCGCGTGGCGATGGGCCGGGCCATCGTGCGGGACGCGGACGCGTTCCTGTTCGACGAGCCCCTGTCCAACCTGGACGCCAAGCTGCGCGGGCAGATGCGCACCGAGATCGCGCAGCTGCAGCGGCGGATGGGCATCACCTCCGTGTACGTGACCCACGACCAGACCGAGGCCATGACCCTCGGCGACCGGGTGGCGGTGCTCAAGAAGGGCATCCTGCAGCAGATCGCCTCGCCGCGGGAGCTCTACGAGCAGCCGGCCAACCTGTTCGTGGCGGGGTTCATCGGCTCGCCGTCGATGAACTTCCTCCCCGCGCACGTCCAGGGCAACGTGTTCGGCACCCCGCTGGGCGACATCCCGGTGCCCGACCACGCGGCCGGCAAGATGCCGCCGGACGGCTCCATCGTGCTGCTGGGCCTGCGCCCGGAGCACTTCGAGGACGCCAAGTTCGTGGACGAGGCGATCGCCGCCCGCGGCACGACCTTCGACGCCCGGTTCACCCACACGGAGTGGCTGGGCAACCAGCAGTACGGCTACATCCGGTACCAGCCCGACGAGGGTGTGCAGGCCAAGCTCAACGAGCTGGCGCAGGACCTGGACGCGGACGAGATGCAGCCGCAGCTCGTGGTCTCCCTCGACGCCACGTCCCGCATCCGCGGCGGCGCAGAGGGACGGATCTGGGTCGACACCCGCCGGATGCACGTCTTCGACCCCGAGAACGGGGAAAACCTCACCCGGGACGCGGAGGCCGGCGCCGAGCTGACCCGTGAGGCGGCCGAGGAGCGGCAGGCCGAGATCGAGCGCGCGCGTCAGGAGCTGGCTGCGGCCGGTTGAGCCAGCCCTGCCACCAGGACGAAGGAGCCTGCCCCGGCGTCGCCGGGGCAGGCTCCTTCGTCGTGGTGGCTCCCGTCCGTCAGCCCGTGCCGGGCAGGTCCAGCGAGAGCCATACGGCGAGCGCGAGAACGGCGATCACTGCCGCCGAGGACGCGGCCGAGCACAGCCGCTGGTGCCGCAGCCGCCACGGCACCAGCCGCGGCCAGCGCGCGGCGGCCTGTCCGGCCGTGAGCTGCTCCACGTGCGTGCGGGGCGCGTCCAGGGCCTCGGCGACCTCCCCCAGGGCGCGTGCGTCCCACACGTCGCCGTCCAGGGCGAACACGCGGCGGCCCGACCGGTCGGCCGCCCACAGGTGGGGCCGGCCGGCGCGCCGCGGGCTGTCGGCCGAGCGGTGCAGGGCGCCGACCGTGACCACGGAGTCGAGCCGTGCGAGCGGCGTGGCCGCGAAGCCCACGGTGCGGGAGCGCAGGAGGTGGCTGTCGGTCCGCACCACGAGCGCGGGGCGCAGCCGCAGCCAGCAGGCCAGGGCGGCCACCAGGACGAGTCCCAGCAGCACGACCGCCACGGCCGGGCCCGGCCGCTGGGACCAGAGCAGCAGCAGGAGCACCGCGCCGGCGAGCATCGGGGCGGAACAGGCCAGCAGGCGCCGGCCGTAGGAGCCCAGCCGCGGGCGGAGCACGGCGCGGACGGGACCGTACTTCTCTGGGACCTGCCGAACGGCATCGGCCATGGGATTCAGCTCCAGACGGGGACGGGGACGGAGAAGGGGCAGCAGAGGAGGACCGGGAACGACGAACGGGGCGGCGGGCGACGACGGCGTCGCGGGAGCGTGCACAAGGACGACGCACGGGGACGACGGACAGGGAGAGCGGACAGGGACGGCGCAGGAGAGCACGGCGCGGGAAGGGCCGCGGCACGCCAGCGTACCCGCCCGGGCGGGCCCGTGCGTCCCCGGCCGCCCGCGCGGCCCCGTGGCGGGCGGGCAGGAGGGGGATCGGTTAGCGTGAACGGATGGAGTCCAACGCCCGCGTGCTCAAGGCCCTCGGGGCCTGGCTGTTCCTCGTGCTGCTCGGGGTGGCCGCCGCCGCCGTCACCATCGCCCTGGTCAACAAGTACATGTACGGCCCCGAGACGGACGTGCGGGCCTACTTCGAGGACCTGCAGGACGGCGACGGCGGGCGGGCCCTGGGGCTGCTCAACGCCAGCGTGCCCGAGGCCAACGCCGCGATGCTCGACGGCGACCCGCTGGAGGCCGCGGCCGAGGAGCTCGAGGACCTCGAGGTGTCCACCGCGAGCAACGACGGCGAGCAGGCCGTCGTGCGCGCCGACTACAGCCTCGGCGGCGAGCGGCATAGCTCCGAGTTCAGCCTGCACCCGGTGGACACGCAGTGGGGCTTCTTCACGGTCTGGGCCTTCGACGAGACCCCGCTGCCCACGCTGACGGTCAGTCTGCCGGGCGTGACCTCCGTGGACCTCAACGGCATGTCCGTGGCGCTGCCCGACTCCGCCGGGGAGTTCTCGGCGTTCTTCCCGGGGACCTACACGGCCTCCTACACCTCCGAGCTGGTGGAGGCCGATCCGGTCAGCACCACGCTGACCGCCCCCGGCCAGGAGGCGGAGGTCGTGCTGGAGCCCCGGCCCACCGCGGCCCTCGAGGAGGAGGTGGACCGGCAGCTGAAGGAGCACCTGGACAGCTGTGCCGGGCAGAACACCCTCTTCCCCGCGGGCTGCCCGTTCTCCTACGAGTTCGACGGGCGGGTCCAGGGGGACGTGCGGTGGACGATCGAGTCCTATCCGGACCCGCGGATCGAGGTCGGCACGGAGAGCGGCGGCTGGTCCCTGGAGTCGGCGCGGGGCACCGCGCGGATCGAGTTCGACTCCCTGGACCTTTTCACCGGCGAGGTCGAGCGGCTCGAGCGGACGGTGCCGTTCGAGGTCGCGGCGGGCCTCGCCGTCGACGGCTCGACCGTGCGGGTCACCCCGCGCGGCTGACAGGGCCGCGCGGGACGGACCGGAACGGCGCGCTCCGGGGCGGCCGGCCCCCGAGCGGCAGGCCGCCCAGCGGGAGCCCCGGGGCCG
The DNA here is from genome assembly GCF_001942375.1 of Kocuria sp. CNJ-770. Classification (NCBI taxonomy): domain Bacteria; kingdom Bacillati; phylum Actinomycetota; class Actinomycetes; order Micrococcales; family Micrococcaceae; genus Kocuria; species Kocuria sp. CNJ-770. The sequence goes on along the minus strand of NZ_MKJW01000166.1, from coordinate 29,038 downwards.
TCCCGGGACCCCCGAGGAGGACGTCCCGGAACGGCGGCCCGCCGCCGGGCAGGCTCAGTTGACCCCGCGCAGGTCCAGGACGAGCTCGGTCTCCCCCTCGGTGTCCAGCACGAACGGGATCCCCCAGTCCTGCTGGTACAGGTGGCAGGCCGCGTGGTCGGGGATCTCCCCGCCGGGCTCGCCGTCGCAGGCCGCGGCGCGCGCGGTCAGGTGCAGGACGCCCTCGGTGACCCCGTCCGCGAGCACGAGCTCTCGGCGCAGGCCCTGCGCCGTGCCGGCGCCCGCCGCGAGCGCCCCCTCCGGGGAGGAGGAGATCTTCAGCTGCGTGGGGTCGCCCCAGCGGTCGTCGAGCTTCTGACCCGTCGGCGCCGCGAAGCGCACGTCGATCGTGAGTGCGCCCGGGGCCAGCTTCGTGCGGGCCCGCTGGGTCTGCGAGGCCCCCTCGTCCACGCGCTGGGCGGCGGCGGGGATCGGCACGCGGACCAGGCGGTGCGCGTTGGCCTCGACGACCACGAGCAGCGGCTCCCCGCCCGAGACGTCGAGCAGCACGTCCGAGGGCTCCGCGAGTCCGCGCGCCAGGGTGGCCACCTGCCCGGTCCGCGGGTCGTAGTGGCGCACGGCCCCGTTGTAGGTGTCGGCCACGGCCACGGAGCCGTCGGGCAGCTGGGCCACCCCGAGGCAGTGCTGCAGCCGCGCCTGCCCGGCGTCGCCGTCGCGGAAGCCGAAGTCGAACAGCCCCTCGCCCACGGCGGTCTCGACCGCCACGGCGCCGTCGTCGTCGAAGCGGAGCACGCGCAGCGCCGAGGTCTCCGAGTCGGCGATCCACACGTTGCCGAGGTGGTCCTCCGCGAGCCCGGAGGACTGGGCGAACCACGCCTCCGCGGCAGGCCCGTCCTTGAGGCCCTCGTCCCCGGTGCCGGCGAGCACGGCGAGCTGCCCGCTGCGCGGGTCGAAGGAGAACAGCTGGTGGGTGCCGGCCATGGCCACCAGCAGCCGGCCGGCCCGGGTGGACCACACGACGTCCCAGGGGGAGGACAGCGCCACGGTCAGCGGATCCGCGCCCGCGGGCACGGCGTTGGGCTCCGCACCCCGGGCACGCTCCTCGTCGAGGAGCCGCTGGACGCCGCTGCCGGCGACCGTGCGGACCGTGCCCGTGGCCAGGTCCACGCCGCGCAGCCGGTGGTTCACGGAGTCGGCGACGACCACGTCGTAGCCGACTGCGGCGCGGACGTCCTCGGGCAGCAGGGTCAGGCCCTGGGGCTCGGTGAAGCGGGCCGTCGCCGCGTCCCCGTCCTCGTGGCCCTTCTGCCCGGCGCCGATCACGCGCTGGACGGTCTCCAGGTCGTTGCCGAGCTGGACGAGGCGGTGGTGGCCGGTGTCCGAGACGAGGAAGGAGCCGTCCGGCAGCGGGAGCACCTTGCCGGGGAAGCGGAGGTCGCCCTCGGGCGCGGGGCGCGGGACGTAGGGGCCGTCGCCGCGGTGCAGGGTGCCGCGGGCCTCGTGCTCGGCCACGAGCTCCTCCACCAGGGAGACCAGTCCCTGCACGTGGCCCTCCCCGGACAGGTGCGCCACGATGTAGCCCTCGGGGTCCACCACCACGAGGGTCGGCCAGGCCCGGGCGGTGTAGGCGTCCCAGGTGGTGAGCTCGGGGTCGTCGAGCACCGGGTGGTGGACCTCGTAGCGGTCCACGGCCGCGGCCAGCGCCTCGGGGTCGGCCTCGTGCTCGAACTTCGGGGAGTGCACCCCCACGGTGACGAGGACGTCGGAGAAGCGCTCCTCGAGGGGCCGCAGCTCGTCGAGCACGTGCAGGCAGTTGATGCAGCAGAAGGACCAGAAGTCCAGGATCACGACCTTGCCGCGCAGGGCGGCGAGGTCCAGGTCCTGGCCGCCGGTGTTGAGCCAGGCGCGGCCCTGCAGTTCAGAGGCGCGGACGCGGGAGGTGAGGCGCATGGAGGTGGGGTCCTTTCGGGTGGGTGCGATGGGGCGGGGCTCAGCGGCGGGCGGCGCGGTCGTCGCGCTCCGCGAGCCGGGCCATCATGTCGTTGTAGGCCTTGAGCTCGGCGTCGTCGGTGCGGTCCGCCTGGCGGTCCACGCGGCGGTTCTCCTTGCTGCCGGCCAGCGCCCACAGGACGGCGACGACGACGGCGACGACGACGGTGGGGAACTCCCCGATCCCCCACATGAGGGCCCCGCCGAACTGCTGGTCCTCGATGGCCGACCGGCCCCAGTCCCGCCCGGTGTTGCCGAACCAGGAGGCCTGCAGCAGGGTGTCCGAGCCCATCAGGGCCACCCCGACGAAGGCGTGGTAGACCATCGTGGCGAGCAGCAGGATGAGGCGCATCATGTAGCCGGGACGGTACGGGATCGGGTCGCTGCCGATGAGCACGAGCATGAACAGGTACCCGGTGATCAGGAAGTGCGTGACCATGAACACGTGGCCCACGTGGTAGTGCAGCGTGAAGTGGAAGACCGGGGTGAAGTAGAAGACCACGATCGAGGCGGCGAAGTTCACGGCGGCGAAGATCGGATGGGTCACGATCCGGCCGAACGTGGAGTGCACGAGGCGCAGGATCCACTCGCGGGGCCCGCGGGTGCCGTCACGGCGGGGTTCCAGGGCCTTGAGCAGCAGCGAGACCGGGGAGCCCAGGACCAGGAAGATCGGCACCACCATGGTCAGGGCCATGTGCTCGACCATGTGCGCCGAGAACAGCACCCGGCCGTAGACGGCGACCCCGCCGGAGGTGACGTAGAACAGGGCGAGGAGGCCGGTCAGCCAGGACAGGGTGCGCAGCACCGACCAGGAGTCCCGGCGGCGGCGCACCCGCACGAACGCCCAGAGGTAGACGAGGGCGAGGAACAGGCACACGGCCAGCCACAGCCAGTCGACGCGCCACGTGGTGAACCAGGAGGCGGCGGTGGGCTCCGGCGGCAGCTCGTACCAGGTGAGGATCAGGGCCGGGGAGGCGTCCGGGGCCAGCTCCTCGGGCACCGGCGGAGCCGTCCGGGACAGGGCCACCGCGACCCCCATGACGGCGCCCATGAGCAGCAGCTCCCCGAGCACCAGCTGCCACACCGCGCGGCGGGCCGTGAGCCGGCCGGCCTCCAGCGCGGGCACCAGCCACCGGCGGTGGGCCAGCCCCGCGGCGCCCAGGGCGAGCGTGAGGGCGGCCTTGACGAGCACCAGGGCCCCGTAGCCGCTCGTGAGCTGGTCCCAGGACCCGATCCGCACCGCGGCGTTGACGGTTCCGGAGAGGAACACCAGGAAGAAGGCGCCGAACGCGACCGCGGAGAAGCGGCGCAGCACCACGGCCGCGATCGGTGCCCGGTCCCGGGGGCCGGCCACCGTCCGGCCGCGGGCGGCGCCCTCCGGCAGCGTGCCGGTGCCGGCGTCCGGGGCGCTCAGCTGCGGCGAGAGCCAGGCGAGCACCACCAGGCCGCCGGTCCACAGGCACACCCCGAGCAGGTGCAGGCCCAGGGAGTTGACGGCACCCATGTGGTCGTTGCCGCCCGCGGAGTGGCCGTTGAGGGCCATCGCCACGAGTGCCGTGCAGGACAGGGCCAGGGTGAGCAGCAGCCCGAGCCGCGCCCGGATCCCGAACACGAGGGTGGTCACCACGGCCGCCGCCACGACGATCGCCGTCTGCGCCTGGCCCGTGGGGATGTCCGTGGCGTAGTGCAGCAGCTGCTGGGTGTAGGTGCCGTCCCCGCCCACGGGCACGCCCGCGACGTCGGAGTAGGACAGCACGAGCACGGCCAGGGCCGCCACGGTCCACACCGCGGCCGCGGCCTCGGCCAGGCGCAGCGTCGTCGTGAACAGCGGGTGCTCCGGTGCCGCGTCCCCGCCGTCCGTGTCCGTCCGGGCGCGGCCGGCGCGCCGGGTGCTGGGCACGATCCCGACGGCGAACAGCAGCGCGCCGATCACCACGACCAGGGCGCTGTTGTGCACCAGCTCGGCGGCGGGCAGGCCCCAGCGCACCAGCGCCCCGGGATCGGCGGCCAGCCGGGCGGCGCCCGACCCGGTCCAGGCCATCGCCACGACGAGTGCCGTGAGGGCCACGACGGGCACGGCCGCGAGCAGCCAGGGATCCACCCCGCGTCCGCCCGCCGGCGCGGCGGTGCCGTGGTCGGCGCGCTCGGCCGTCCTCGTGCTCATGGTGCGTCTCCTTCTTCCGCGTCCCCCATAGGGGCGGCTCCGTCCATTGTCCCCCGCGGCGCAAATCCGCCCGGACCCGGGGGCAGCGCCCGGGCGCCGGTCCGGCGGCCCCGTCCGGGCGCCGGGCCCGTGCTGTGCCGGCCCGGCGCCGAGCCCGGTTCGGCGGCCGTCGCAGGGCTCCGGCCGGCTCGGGGAACCAGCCCGACCGCCGGCCCAGGAGTTCTGGCGGCTCCACGGCCCGGTCCGGGATCCTGCCGGCTCCGCCACCGGGCCGGGGACCCTGCCCCGCTGATGCCCGGCGGCCCGGTCAGTCCCCGCGGCGCCGCCGGGAGACGACGCTCACGGCGCCGAGCACGGCCAGGGCGACCGCCGCTCCGGCAACGGCGACCAGCCAGAGCGGGGTGTCCCCGGTCGAGGCCTGGGCCGCGGCGTCCTCGGCCGGCGGCTCGGGGACCTCGGCGGTGGGCGTCACGCCGGGGGACGGCTCCGACCCGGCGCCGACCTCGTAGGCGAAGGTGCCCTCGATCGGGTGCCCGTCGCTGGAGACGACGCGCCAGACGACCTGGTAGGTCTGGTCCTCCGCGCCGGGGTCGGTCAGGGGCTGGACGATCCGGTTCCCCTCGGTCTCGAGCGGTCCGTCCGTCACGGAGCGGCCCTCGGAGTCGGTGACCTGCACCTGGTGGCCGATGTCCATCACCTGCCCGGAGAAGGTCAGCTCGAGCTCCTCGGGGGCGGTCGTCAGGGTGGCGCCGGGTTCCGGGCTCACGCCGGTGAGCTCGTCGTGGGCGGAGGCGGGCAGGGCGGTCAGGACGGTGACGGCGCCCGCCGCCAGCAGCGCCGCGGCGCCTCGTGTGCTGGGTCGTGCGGTGTGTCGTGCGGTGCGCATGGGTGGTCTCTCCTCGAGGGGCCCGGGCAGGGCATCGGTCGGCTGTCGGTGCGGGGCGTCGGTGTGTGCCGTCGGCACGGTCCGCGGACCGGGACGGCCGGCGGCGTGCACGGGGGCGCCGCTCGTCCCGCCGCGGGCCGGTTCCGGGACCCCGCCGCGGCACCGGCCGGATCAGCCGACGGGCAGCGGGGCGGGTCCGGCCGGGAGCAGGAGCCGGCGCCGAGGCCGGGGCGGACCGCGGTGGGAGCGCACGGGGCGCAGCAGGGACTGGTCGGTGAGCGCGTGCGGGCGCCCCGGCCGCACCGCGCGCGGACGGCGGGCGACCACCGGGGAGGACAGGGACCGCCACAGCCGCCGGACCCGCAGCCGCAGCGCCTCCAGGAGGACCACGGCCGCGACCTCTCCGTGGCGCGTGAGGGCGTAGCCGGCGAGCGCGGCCAGCAGGTGGGCCGTGAGCATGACGGACCCGCCGTGCTCCGGATGGGGGCCGGCCTGCAGCACGAAGACGGGTCCGCCCCCGGCCGCCCCGTGGTGGGAGGCGCCCGGAGCGGCGCTGACGGTGCCCGACGCGGCGAACAGGGCGTGGAACAGGGACTGGCTGAGCAGCACGCTCAGCGCCAGCGCGGACCGGGACAGCGCCCGGCCCGCCAGCGCCATGCACAGCGGCCCGGACAGCGCCAGGGACAGGAGCACGAGCAGCGGCGGCGGGGGCTGTCCGCCCGCGACGGTGTGGGAGACCGCGGCCGCCGAGGTGGCGAGGGCCGCACCGGCCCAGCCGCGGGCGAGACGGCGTGCACGTGGGCTCACGCGCCCCCTCCCCTCGGATCGCCGGCCGGTCGGCTCGGTGCTCCCATTATGCGCGGCACCGCGAGGGCCGGGCCAGTCGCGGTGGGCCGGGCCCGGGCGCCCTGCAGTCACGACCCCGACCGGACCACGGCCCTCCGGCGCGGCGGAGAGGCCGAGCCGCCCCGGCCGGGCGTCCGGGCAGCACGCCGGAACGATCTCGCGCGGACCGGGCGCCGGGCACGAGGAGGACCGCGCCCGCGCACCGGGTCCCCGGCACGGCGAAGGGGCGGCCCCGGTGGGGGCCGCCCCTTCGGACGAAGCCATGGAGAAGGTCCAGGACGGACCCGCGGGTGTCCCTACTTCTTGGACACGGCCGCCTTGAGCTTGGAACCAGCGGTCAGCTTGACGCCGTGGCCGGCCGGGATCTCGATGGTCTCACCGGTCTGCGGGTTGCGGCCCGTGCGCGCGGCGCGGTCGGTGCGCTCGACGGCCAGCCAGCCCGGGATGGTGATCTTCTCACCGGCGGAGACGGACTCCTCGAAGACCTGGAACAGCGCGTCCAGCACCCCGTTGACGGCGGCGTTGGTGGTGCCGGCCTTCTCGGCGACCTCGGCGACGAGTTCACTGCGGTTCTTAGCCATGTTCATGTCCTCCTGGACTTGGGGTCGTGGGGAAGCGCGCGCCGGGAACCGGTCGCGCTCCTGCGTCAGAAATTACCAGCTGGACTTCGAGATGCCGGGCAGCTCGCCACGGTGCGCCATCTCGCGGAAACGGACGCGGGAGATGCCGAACTTCTGGATGGTGCCGCGGGGGCGCCCGTCGATCTGGTCGCGGTTGCGCAGGCGGACCGGGGAGGCGTCGCGGGGCAGCTTCTGCAGGCCCAGGCGAGCGGCCTCGCGGGCCTCGTCGGTGGCGTTCTCGTCGACCAGGGTCTTCTTCAGCTCGGCACGCTTCGCGGCGTAGCGCTCGACGACGACCTTGCGCTGCTCGTTCTTGGCGATCTTGGACTTCTTGGCCATGGATTCAGCGCTCCTCGCGGAAATCGACGTGCTTGCGGACGACCGGGTCGTACTTCTTGAGCACCATGCGGTCCGGGTCGTTGCGGCGGTTCTTGCGGGTCACGTAGGTGAAACCGGTGCCGGCGGTGGACTTCAGCTTGATGATGGGACGAACGTCCTTGTCCTTGGCCATGCTAGATCTTCTCCCCACGTGCGATCATGTCGGTCACGACAGCGTCGATGCCGCGGGCGTCGATGACCTTGATGCCCTTGGCGCTGACGTTGAGCGTCACGCTGCGCCGCAAGGACGGCACCCAGTAACGCTTCTTCTGGATGTTCGGGTCGAACCGGCGCTTGGTACGGCGGTGCGAGTGCGAAATGCTGTGCCCAAAGCCCGGCTGAGCTCCGGTCACCTGGCAGTGCGCTGCCATAGTGTTCTCCTCCAATGTTGACGAAATGACGGCACGCAGTGGGAGCCGCAGGATGATCACTCACCTGCGGCCGCGAGCGTCCCGTCACCTTCAGAATTGCCACCGTTCGCCAACCGGGCCCTCTCGTGAGACCCGCGGTCGGAACCGGCGAAGGCCTCGCCACGATGAAGACGGTGAAGATCAAGGTGCCGGACGGTGGACTCCACCCCACGACAGCCTTGAAGTCTAGGCCCGTACGGACTTCCCCGCAACCTGACGTCAGGCGTGACCAGCTTCTGGCCAGTCTACCGGCTCCCCGGACCCCCGCAAACCGGCGGCGCCGCGGGGGGCGGGCCCGGCGGGGACCACGTCCCGCGGGAACAGGGTCGTCCACCCGGGGTGCCGGGCGGCGACCGTGTCCCCGGAGGAGGTGCCCCGCAGCCGGCGCCCGATCCAGGGCAGCAGGTACTCGCGGGCCCAGTACAGGTCCTCCTTGAGCACACCCGGGCTGGCGGTGACGGGCAGCTGCTCCGTGGGCGGCAGCTCCAGCGCGTGCGCGACGCCGAGCAGCTCGAGCATCCGGGCGGCCACGTAGGTGTGCCCGGCGGCGGACATGTGCAGCCGGTCCACCGCCCAGTAGCGCCAGTCCTGCAGCGTGCGCATCCGCCAGTAGTCGAGCACCCGGCACCCGTGCCGGTCGGCGATCTCGCGGACGTGCTCGTTGTACAGGGCCTGCCGGGGACGGGTCCAGGACGTGGGCGCGTCCCGGCCGGGGTCGAAGGCCGTGAACAGCACCACCTCGGCGCCGGAGGCGCGCAGCCGGGCGACCGCCTGCTCGTAGACCTCCATGAGGGCGTCCACGTCCGCCCGCGGGCGGAGCATGTCGTTCCCGCCGGCGTAGAGGCTCACCAGGGTCGGCTCCAGGGCCAGGCACGCGTCCAGCTGCCCCTCGACGATCCCGCGCAGCAGGCGTCCGCGGACCGCGAGGTTCGCGTAGCGGGTGTCCGGGTGGGCGGCCGTCAGCTGCTCGGCCACGAGGTCCGCCCAGCCGCGCACGCCGTTGGGGCGGGCGGGGTCGGGGTCGCCCACGCCCTCGGTCATCGAGTCGCCCAGGGCCACGTACCGGATGGGCCGGGAGGGCGGGACAGGGGCAGGGCGGGACGCCGTCGGCTCCGTCATGCGGTGTGCTCCGTTCGGGGGGGGTGCGGGGCGGCCCGGGCTCAGGGCGCCGTGCGGTCGGTGTGCTGCGGCTGCGCCGGCTCCCCCACGCCCTGGAAGCGCGGACGGGTGCCGAGGGCCTCGTTGATCGCGCGGACCAGCGAGTTGGCCCGCGCGTTCTCCGGCAGCGTCTCGATCAGGACGGGGTTGCCCGCCCCGTCGGCCAGGGGGATCCGCCAGTTGGGGTACTCGTCGCCGGTGCCGGGCTGGTTCTGCATCCGCCGCTCGCCGACCGCGTCCACGAGGGAGACGTTGAACAGCAGCGCCGGCGCCTGGCCCAGCCAGCGGTGCAGCGCCTCGACCCGGGCCTGCTCGCCCGTGGCCCCGCCCTCGGGCAGGAGCCCGTCCGCGGCCACGGCGGCGAAGAACGTGTCCAGCTGCTTCCGGGCCTCGGCGCGCTCCTCCTCCACCGGGCGGGCCAGCAGACCGAGCTGCTCGCGCACGTCCACCTGCACCCCCTGGAGGAAGCCCGCGGTGGGCGGGAAGTCGTGGGTGCTGACGGAGGCCATGCTCAGCTCCCGGTACCGCGCCGGCGGCAGGGGCTCGTCGCCGTCCGTCTCGAACCACAGGATCGAGGTCCCGAGCACGCCGCGCTCGGCGAGGTACTCCCGCACCCACGGCTCCAGGGTGCCCAGGTCCTCGCCGACCACCACGGCCCCGGCGAGCTCGGCCTCGAGCGCCAGGATGCCCACCATCGCCTCGTGGTCGTAGTAGACGTAGGCGCCCTCGGAGGCCTGCTGGCCCTCCGGGATCCACCACAGCCGGAACAGGCCGAGGACGTGGTCCACCCGGATGCCGCCGGCGTGCCGGAAGATGGTGCGCAGCATGTCCCGCCAGGGCAGGTAGCCGGCCTCGGCGAGGCGCTCGGGGTGCCACGGGGGCTGGGACCAGTCCTGGCCCTTCTGGTTGTACATGTCCGCGGGCGCGCCCACGCTGACCCCGGAGGCCAGCACGTCCTGCAGCGTCCACGCGTCGGCGCCCTGCTTGTGCACCCCGACCGCGAGGTCGTGGATCACGCCGATGTCCATCCCGGCCAGGTGGGCGGCGCGCTGGGCGGACTCGAGCTGCTCGTCGAGCAGCCACTGCATCCACACGTAGAAGTCGACCCGGTGGGACAGCCGGGTCCGCGCCTCTGCCGCGTAGGGGGAGTCCGGGGCGGCGGCGACGTCGTCCCACTCGGGGGCGTCCTCGCCGAGCTCCTCCCGCAGCGCGCACCACAGGCCGAAGTCCTGCAGGCCCTGCCCGCCCTCGGCCACGAACCGGCGCAGCTGCTGCTGGCGGTGCGGGGAGCGGCGGACCGTGAACAGCAGCTCGAGGCTCTTCAGCTTGGCGGCGTACGCCTTGTCCCGGTCGATGGTGCTGGTGTCGAGGTTCTCCCGGCGCTGGATGGCCGCGAGCGTGTTGACCACCTCGAGGTCGGCCGGGCGCAGGTAAGCGTACTCGGGGACCTCGGCGATGCGCAGGTAGAGAGGGTTGAAGAAGCGGCGGCTGGTGGGCAGGTACGGCGAGGGCTCCACCGGCGGGGCGGGCTCGGCGGCGTGCAGCGGGTTGACCAGCAGGTAGTCCGCGCCCTGCTCCCCGGAGACGGCCGCGAGGCTCGCCAGGTCCGAGACGTCCCCCACCCCCCAGGAGCGCCCCGAGGTCACCGAGTAGATCTGCGCCATGTAGCCCCAGCGGCGCCGGCCGTGCAGCCGGTCGGTGGTGGAGAGCCGGCGCGGGGTCACCGCCAGCGGCGTGGTGACGGCCTGCCCGCCGTCGACGTCGGGGCACTCGGCCCGGACCTCGTACCAGCCCGGGCCGAGGTTCTCGGGGACCTCGAAGGTGACCTCCCCGGTGAGCACGCCGTCGACGTCGCGCGGGGAGCGCCAGCTGTCCGTCTGCGCGGCCGTGGTCCGGGTCCCGTCCTCCCCCACGAGGGAGACGTGCACGGCCGAGCCGTGCGGGACGTGGACAGCGAAGCGGGTGCGGGCGCCCTCGACGGCGACGACGACGGGCGGCAGCACCCGCCGCCACGGCGCCAGCTCCCGCCGGGCCAGGCAGGCCTCGACGGCGTCGTCGTCGCCGGCGTCGGCGCCCAGGGCGTCGAGGACGGCGCGCAGGGTGGCGGCCGGGACCTCTCGCTCCTGGCCGTCGAACCCGGAGTAGGTCGTGGAGACCCGGTACGCCTCGGCGAGCCGGTGCAGGGGGTCGGCAGTGCTGGTGGTGTCGGCCATGGGGACCACTCTAGCCAGAGCCCGCCCCGAGTCGCAGGGTGCTGATGATCCCGGCCGCTACGCCAGGGTGCGGGCGACGTCGACGACGAAGCGGTACCGCACGTCCGAGGCGACCACCCGGTCGTAGGCGGCGTCGACCTCGTCGGCGCCGATCAGCTCGATCTCCGCCTCGACGCCGTGCTCGGCGCAGAACTCGAGCATCTCCCGGTGCTCGGGGATGCCGCCGACCATCGACCCGGTGAGCACGCGCTGCGGGGCGATGAGCGCGCCGGGGCGGACGCTGTACGGCTCGGTGGGCAGTCCCACGGAGCACAGCACGCCGTTGACCCGCAGCAGGGACAGGTAGTCCTCGATGGGCAGGTCCGCGGAGACGGTGTTGATGATCAGGTCGAAGCGGCCCCGGTTGCGCTCGAACGTCTCCGGGTCCTTCGTGGCGAAGTAGTCGGTGGCCCCGAAGGCGAGCCCGTCCTCCTGCTTGGACAGGCTCTGGCTCAGGACGGTGACCTCGGCGCCCATGGCCGCGGCGATCTTCACCGCCACGTGGCCCAGCCCGCCCATGCCCACGACCGCGACCTTGCTCCCGGGGCCGGCGCCCCAGCGCTTGAGCGGGGCGTAGGTCGTGATCCCGGCGCACAGCAGCGGGGCGGCCTTCGCGGGGTCCAGGGCCTCGGGCACGCGCAGCACGAAGCGCTCGTCGACGACGATGCCCGCGCTGTAGCCGCCGCGCGTGGCGCTCCCGTCGGGCAGCGCGGTGTTGTAGGTGGCCACGACGCCCTCGGCGCAGAACTGCTCGAGGCCCTGGGTGCACTGCTCGCAGCGCCCGCAGGAGTCGACGAAGCAGCCGACGCCGACGGTGTCACCGGCCGTGAAGCCGGTGACCTGCTCCCCCACCGCGCGCACGCGGCCCACGATCTCGTGGCCGGGGGTGACGGGGTACCGGGCGCCGCCCCACTCGTCGCGCACGGTGTGGATGTCGGAGTGGCAGATCCCGGCGTAGTCGATCTCGATCTCGACGTCGTGGGCGCCGACCGGGCGGCGCTCGATCGTGGTGCGGCGGAAGCCGGAGTCGGCGGAGACGGCCTCGAGGGCGGGGAACGTGGTCATGGGGTGCTCCTGTCGTGGGACGGGTCGTGCGGAACGTCGTGGGGGTGCGGTGCGGGCTGTCGCGCAGGCGCCTACCAGGCGCGGGCCACCAGCTCGTAGGAGCGGGCGCGCACCTCGGGGTCGTGAGCATAGCTGTTGAGCATCAGCTCGTCGGCGCGGGTGATCTCGACGATCTGCTCGAGGTCGGCGACGACCCGGTCGGGCGTGCCGACCGCTGAGACGGCCAGGTGCTCCTCGACCATGCTCGCCTCCGCCGCGGTCAGCTCCACGCGCCCGGTGGGCGGCTGCAGCGGGCGCCGGTCGTTGCGGGCGATCCCGCGCACGAGCAGCTGGTGGGTGCTGAACTGCCGGCGCGCCTCCTCGTCGGTGTCCGCGGCCAGGACGTTCGCCGCGACCACCACGTACGGGCGCTCCACCGTGGCGGTCGGGGCGTCCGCGTCGAAGCGCTGCCGGTAGAGGGCGATCGCGTCCATGATCATGGCGGGGGCGAAGTGCGAGGCGAACGCGTAGGGCAGGCCGAGCCGGGCGGCGACCTCGGCGCCGCCCGTGGAGGAGCCGAGGATCCACAGGGGCACTCCCGTGCCCCGGGCCACGGGCGCCCGCACGACCTCCTGCTCCTGGCCGCCGAACAGCCGCACCAGCCGGCGGACGTCGGACTCGAAGGTGTCGTGGCCGGCGTGCCCGCGCCGCAGCTCGAGCGCGGTGCGCATGTCGGTGCCCGGCGCCCGGCCCAGGCCCAGCTCCACCCGGCCCGGGTAGAGGTTGGCGAGCGTGCCGAAGGCCTCGGCCACGGTCAGCGGGACGTGGTTGGGGAGCATGATCCCGCCCGAGCCCACCTGGATGCGGTCGGTGGCGGCCAGGGCCTGGCCGATCAGCACCGCCGTGGCGGAGGAGGCGAACGCCTCCGTGTTGTGGTGCTCGGCGTACCACAGGCGCCGGTAGCCGGACGCGTCGAGCCGGCGGGCGAGGTCCACGGCCTCCCGGAGGGCGTCCGCGGTGGTGCGCCCCTCGGACAGGGGCACGAGGTCGAGGGCGGACAGCGGGACGCGGGGCGGGGTGGGCAAGGGCGGCTTCTTCCGTCGGGGAGGGGCACGAAGGGGTCCGCTGGCGGCAACACCCCGGGTCGGGGCGCTTATTCCGGGCCGTTGTCCTCCTCACATCCCGGCGACGGCCCGGTCCCGGTGAGGCACGATGGGACCATGACGACTTCCCCGCACCCGACCACCTCGCCGTCCCCGGCCCAGCCCGGGCCGCCCGCGCCCGCCGCGGACTGGTCGCCGGCGTGCGTGGTCTTCGACTGCGACGGGATCCTGATGGACACGGAGGCCAACTGGGCCCGCGTCCAGCGCGCCGTGGCGCAGCGCCACGGGCTGGCGTACACCGACGCGATGGAGCGCGCCATGATGGGCTGGTCCGCGGCGGACGTGGCCACGGCGATCGCGGACGCCGCCGGCGCCGATCGTGCCCTGGTCCACGCCGACGTGCTGCGCACCGAGGAGCAGACCCTGACCGGGCAGATCGTCCCCCTGCCGGGGGCGCTGGAGACCGTGCGGGAGTTCGCGGAGCGGCTGCCGGTGGCCGTGGCCAGCAACTCCACGCGCACGATCCTCGGGGTGAAGCTGGAGCAGGCGGGCTTCGCCCCGCACCTCGCCACGTGGGTCTCCTCGGAGGACGTGGCGCGCGGCAAACCGGCCCCGGACATCTACGCCGAGGCCGTGCGGCGGCTGGGCTTCGCCCCGGCGGAGGCGCTGGCCGTGGAGGACTCCGTGGTGGGTGCGACCTCGGCCGTGGCGGCGGGGCTGGTGGTCGTGGCCGTGCCCTCGGTCCCGGACGGGGACCCCGTGCCCGCACACCACCGGGTGGTGTCGCTGACGGACCCGGCGTTCCGGTCGCTCGTGGCCCGCTGGCTGGGCTGAGCGGGACGCCGGCCCGGCGTCCCGCCCGGCCGGCTCAGCGGTTCCAGATGCCGTAGGTCTGGGCCAGCTCGGAGACCTTGCGCGCCCGGGCCAGGCGGGGCAGGTAGCTGCCGTCGCCCACGACGTGCCCGGAGTCGTGCTGCGTGATGAGCTCGCGCGCCCAGGTGATCTCCTGCTCGCTCGGGGCGAGGTTGCGGTTGATCCCGTCCGTCTGCTCCGGGTCCAGGCACAGCTTGCCCGTCATGCCCATCGACTGGGTCACGGCGCACGCCTGCGCGAGCTCCTCCCCGGAGGCGCCGAGGGTCGGCCCGTCGATGGGGCCGGGCAGCTCGCCCACGCGCGAGGCCACCACGAGGCTCGAGCGCGCGAAGGCCAGGGCCATCGGGTCCGCGCTGACGCCGGTGTCCCGGCGGAAGTCGCCGACCCCGAACGCGAGCCGGAACACGCCCGGCGCGCGCGCGATGTCGTTGGCGTTCATGATGCCCACCGCGGACTCGATCAGCGCCACCACCGGCGTGCCGGCGGGCGCCATCATGGCGGCCTTGGTGATGTGGTCGGGGTGCTCCGTCTTGGCGAGCATGATCCCCCGCAGGCGTCCCACCCGGCTCAGCGCGGCCAGGTCCTGCTCCCAGTACGGCGTGGTGATGTCGTTGATCCGCACCCAGGCGCTCGCGCCGGCCTCCAGGGCCTCCACGACGTTGCGCCGGGCCTGGTCCTTGCCGTCGGCCGGGATCGCGTCCTCGATGTCGAAGACGACCGAGTCGGCCTCGGACGCGAGCGCCGTCGGGAAGGCGGACGGGTCGGCGGCGGAGGTGAGCAGCCACGAGCGGGACAGGCGGGCCGGCAGCGCGGCGGCGCGCTGGTTGCGGTAGGGGGCCACGGGAGGTCCTTTCCGGGACGAGGGGCGGAGGGCGGAGGGCCCGGCGGTCCGCCTCCTGGCGCGCGGACCCGGACCGCACCAGCTGACCAGTCTAGGCGGCGCGCCGCGGCGGGGCGCCGCTCAGACGGCCAGCGGGGTGTGACGTCGGTCAACCCGCTCCTCGGGCCGGACGGGGCCCGGCGCCGTCCCCTCCCCGAAGGGCGAGCCGCCGAGGGCCTCCCGGCCGTGCGCGGAGACCCAGTTCCGCAGGTCGGGCCCGACCGGCACGATCTGGGACGGGTTGATGTCCTCGTGGACGATGTAGTAGTGCTCCTTGACCTGCTGGAAGTCCACGGTATCCCCGAAGCCGGGGGTCTGGAAGAGGTCCCGGGCGTAGCCCCACAGGTGCGGCATCTCGGTGAGCTTGTTCCGCGAGCACTTGAAGTGGGAGTGGTAGACCGGGTCGAAGCGCACGAGGGTGGTGAACAGCCGCACGTCGGCCTCGGTGATGTGCTCGCCCATGAGGTAGCGGCGGGTGGCGAGGCGCTCCTCGAGCCAGTCCAGCGCCGCCCACAGCCGCTCGTAGGCCTTCTCGTAGGCCTGCTGGGAGCCCGCGAAGCCACACCGGTACACGCCGTTGTTGACCTCGGTGTAGACGCGCCGCATGACCTGCCGCATCTCGTCCTCGAGCCCGGCCGGCCAGAGGTCCGGGGCGCCCTCCCGGTGGAAGGCGGTCCACTCCTTGGCGAGGTCCTCGGTGAGCTGGGCGAAGTCGTTGGTCACCACCTTCCCGCTCGCGACCTCCACGACGGCCGGCACGGTGATGCCCCGCGGGTAGTCCGGATAGCGGGCGAGATACGCCTCCTGGAGCCGCTCGATGCCCAGGACGGGGTCCCGGCCGTCCGGGTCGAGGTCGAAGGTCCAGGACCGGGCGTCGTGCACCGGACCGGGCAGTCCGACCGGGAGGCGTCCTCCAGCCCCAGCAGACGGCGCACGATCAGGGTGCGGTTGGCCCAGGGGCAGGCCCGGGCGGCGACGAGCCGGTAGCGCCCGGCCTCCACCGGCCAGGCCCGGGCCCCCTCGCTCAGCCGGGCGCGCTCCGGGTCGCGCACGATCCGGTCCTCGATGTAGGTGGTGTCCCGGGTGAACTCCTCCCCCGGGTGCACGTAGGCGCCGGCGGTGCTGTGCTCGTCGGACTGGCGGGTGCTGCGTGGGGACATGCTGGCTCCTCGGGGCTGCGCTGCCGGACGGTGGGTCACCGGCGGGCCGGTGAGGGAGCGGCCACTGGGCCGCCCCCGGTTTTGATGATACGTCAATGATGTGCTCGGGTACCAGCCCCGGTTCCGTCGGGGGTGAGGTCTACAGTAGAGCCGTCCAGCACCCCTCCACCACGGGACCCCGCCCATGAGCAGCCACGGCCACGAGCCCGAGTACGGGCAGCGCATCCCTCACCGGGACCTCCCGGCGCCCGCACCGGCGCCGCGGCCCTCCCCGGCCTCACCGCGGGCGACCCGCCGGATGGCCCGCGGCCTCTCGTTCACGCTGATCATGCTGGGCGTCCTGCTGGGTGCCGGGCTCGCCGCACAGGAGGTGGTCTGGGGCTGGGTCGTCGGCGCACTGCTGGCCGCACCCGGGGCCGCCGGGTTCGTCGCCGTCCAGGCCCAGCTGCACCCTGCTCTGCGGGACCCCGCGGTGCCGCCGCTGCGGAGCCGCTCGAGGTGGTGGCTGGTCCCCGCAGCCCTGCTGCTGCTCGGCCTGCTCCCCCTCGCCGGGCGTTCGCGGTGGGGCCCGCCCTCGAGGGCACCGCACGCGCCGACCTGGTCGACGAGTACGTCAGCGTGCTGGTCGTCGCCGGCATGACACTGGTGGTCTCGGCAGCCCTGGGCTTCGGTCTGGTCGCCATGGCGACGTTCACCCGTCCCGACGACGACGACTCCCCGCTGCGCCCCACCGGCTACGCCGAGCGCCTGCGGCGGACCGACCCCCGGGAGCACTACGACTCGGACTGGATACGGCGCGGCCGAGGACCCCGGCACGGCCCCGACGGCGGCCCCTCACCCGGCGGACCGCCCCGCGTTTGACTTTAGTTGACGCGTCAATATAAGCTGGGAGGTCCTGCCCCGCACGAGAGGATCCCCGCATGAACACCCCGGAGCCCGCCGAGGTCAACTGGCTGACCGCCGAGGAGCAGTGCGCCTGGCGGAGCTTCCTCGCACTGAGCCGTGGCATGCAGACCGCGATCGACCGCCAGCTGTCCCGGGACAGCGCGCTGTCCGGCTCGGAGTACGAGGTCCTCGTGCCGCTCTCCGAGAGCGGCACCGGGGTGATCCGGTCCCGGGACCTCATGCACGCGCTCGGCTGGGAGCGCAGCCGGCTGTCCCACCTGCTCTCGCGGATGGCCCGCCGCGGCCTGCTCGAGCGCCTGCCGTGCGACAGCGACGCCCGGGCCTCGACGTGCGGATCACCCCGGAGGGCCGCCGCGCCATCGAGGCCGCCGCCCCCGGCCACCTCGAAATGGTGCGCGCGGCGTTCGTCGACCACCTGACCCAGGAGGAGATGGACACCCTGCGCCGGGTCTCGGGCAAGGTCATCCCCCGGCTCGAGGAGCTGGGGCTGTGCTGACGCCGGCCGTCTGACCCGCTCGGGTCCCTCCCGGGCGGACCCGTGCGGGCGGGGGCGCCCGGACGCGGCGAGGACAAGGGACAGGCCCTGCCGCATGGGGGGATCGGCAGGGCCTGTCGGGCATCCCTATCGGGGGGAACGGGACGCCGGTCATCGGCAGGAACCATCCGGGCGCCGATGGGGGGATCGCGCCCGGGCCATCGCCGACGACAGATTCACTTTAGACTGAGTGATCTGCATGGGCAAGCCACCTCCGGGGCGCGTCCGGAATACAGACCGGGTGCCGCGAGGGCGTCCTCCCGGTTGCCGCTGCGCCCCGGTTCCCGGCGCCGGTCGGGGCGGAGGAGCCGTGCCGGACGACGGACGACGGGCCAGCGACGGCCGGCCGACGCGGCGACGGGCGGCCTACGGGTCGGCCACGGGCCCGAGGTCGGCGACGAGGTCGAGGAAGCGGTGCAGCAGCGCGGACCGGTCCTCGCGCCGCCACGCGACGGCCAGCTCGAGCTCCGGGGCGTGCTCGATCCCGCGGTACTCGACGCCCGCCAGCTGCACGGCACGCGCTCCGGCGGGCACCACGGCCACGCCGCCGCCGGCGGCCACGAAGGACAGCAGCGCGGACGTCCCGCTCGCCACGCGGACGATCCGGGGCTGGAACCCGGCCTGGCGGCAGAGGTCCGCGCCGGCCCGGTAGAGCACGGAGTCCGGCGGGCAGGCCACGAAGTCCTGGTCCTGCAGCTCGTGCACGGCCACGGGGCCGTCCTCGTCCAGCGCACCGCCGGAGGGCACCGCGACCACGAGCGGTTCGCGGGCGACGACCCGGTGCTCGAGCTCCGGGGAGGCCACCGGGGGGCGGAGCAGCGCGGCGTCCAGCGTGTGCCCGCGGAGCCCCTCCTCCATGGCGGGGGTCAGCATCTCCCCGTGCAGCGCCAGGGAGAGCCCCGGCAGCACCTGCGCGGCCCGCCGCACCAGGCCGGGCATCGTCCCGTAGGTGGCGGAGCCGCAGAAGCCGACCCGCAGCACCCCCGTGGTGCCCTGGCCCACCTGGTGGACGTCGGCCTCGAGGGCCTCGAGCTCCCCGACGATCCGGCGGCCCCGGTCGAGCAGCACCTGACCGGCGGCGGTGAGGTCCACCCGGCGGGTGGTGCGGTCCAGGAGGCGCACCCCGAGCTGCTCCTCGAGCTGACGGATCTGCTGGGACAGTGGCGGCTGGGCCATGTGCAGGCGCTTGGCGGCCCGGCCGAAGTGCCGCTCCTCGGCCACGGCGATGAAGTAGTTGAGCTGCCGGAGCTCCATCGTGGACGGCCGTCCTTCCGCTCGTTCCGCGGGATCGTCGTCGACCCCGGGCACCTGTTCCCCCGCAGACTACCCGGGGAGGACGCCGCGGTGACAGCGCCCGGGGCCACGTCCGGCTCGCCGGTCCCGGCTCGGCGGTGTCCGTGACCGGGGCGAGCCGGGGTGGTGGAATGGGCGCATGCGCACCGACATCCCCGCCGACCGGCACGGCTCCTTCGCCCGGGCGGTCAAGTCCCTGGTCGTCCCCCGCCCCATCGCGTGGATCAGCTCGCGGTCCGCGGCCGGTGTGGACAACCTCGCCCCGCACTCGTTCTTCACGGTGGCCTCCAGCACGCCCACGATCGTCCAGTTCGTCTCGGTCGGGGAGAAGGACAGCCTCCGCAACATCCGGCAGACCGGGGAGTTCGTGGTGAACTTCGCGTCCGCGGAGCTGTTCGAGCAGATCAACGCCACGGGCACCGACTACCCCCCGGAGGTCAGCGAGTTCGACGCCGTCGGGCTCACCCGCGAGCCGTCCCTGACCGTGGGTGTGCCCCGGGTGGCGGAGTCCCCCGCGGCCATCGAGTGCCGGCTGCACGCGGAGCCGATGCCGATCGGCGACTGCTTCCTCGTCTTCGGCGCGGTCACGCACGTGGCCGTGGACGAGACGGCCCTGGACGGGCGGGGTCCGCTCGTCCAGGCCCTGCAGCCGATCGCCCGGCTCGGGCGCGACGAGTGGGGAGAGCTCGGCCGGATCCGCTCGATCCGGCGCGTGCCCTACCGTGAGGCCGAACCGGAGGCCGACCTGCCCTGAGCGCCCGGCCTCAGAGCCGCACGCCCGTGCGCTCCAGCTGCCGGCGGACCTCCCGGCGCTGGACCTTGCCGAGCATCGTGCGCGGGAGCTCGTCGACGGCCACGATCCGCCGGGGCACCTTGTAACGGGTGACCTCGGCGTAGCAGTGCTCGCGCAGGGCGCCCTCGTCGAGCTCGCGGCCCGGTGCCAGGACCACGGCCGCCACGACGACCTCGGTGCCGCGCGGGTCGGTGAGCCCCACGACGGCGGCGTCCTCGACGTCCTCGTGCCGGCGCAGCGCGTTCTCCACCTCGGTGGGGGCCACGTTGAACCCGCCGGTGATGACGACCTCCTTGAGCCGGTCGACCACCCGCAGGAAGCCGGCGTCGTCGACCGTGACGATGTCCCCGGTGCGCAACCAGCCGTCCGTGCTCAGGGCCCGGGCCGTCTCGTCGGGACGCCTCCAGTACCCCTGGAAGACCTGCGGTCCCCGCACCCACAGCTCGCCCTCGTGGCCGCGGGGGACGTCCTCGAGGGTCTCCGGGTCGACGAGCCGGATGTCGGTGGAGGGGAAGGGGACGCCGATGGACCCGGCGCGGCGGGAGTCGTTGAGCGGGTTGCACGCCACGAGCGGGGAGCACTCGGTGAGCCCGTAGCCCTCGATCAGGATGCCGCCCGTGGCCTGCTCCCACCGCTCCACGAGCGGGACGGGCAGGCTCATGGCCCCGGAGACGGCCACCGAGATGCCCCGCAGGTCGGTGCGCTGCTCCTGCGCGGCGTCGAGCAGCTTCTCGTAGACCGGCGGCACGGCGGGCAGCACGGTGGGCCGGGAGCGCTTCATCGCCCCGAGGACGAGGTCGGTGCGGACGGTCGGGAACAGCACGAGCTCGGCGCCCAGGGACATCGCGAAGGTCACCCCCAGGGTCAGGCCGAAGGCGTGGAAGAGGGGCAGCACGCCGTGCACCACCTCGTGCTCGGTGGAGCCGAGCCAGTGCCGGCCCATGAGGGCGTTGGACTCGAGGTTGCGGTGGGTGAGCATCGCCCCCTTGGGCAGTCCGGTGGTGCCGGAGGTGTACTGCAGCAGGGCGAGGTCGTGGGCGGTGGGCCGCGGGTGGTCCACGGCGATCGGGTGCGCGGCCAGCAGCTCGCGCCACCGCATCGTGCCCGGGGCCGGCCCGGTGAGCTGGGCGCGCGAAGCCCGGGCCGCGGGCAGCGGCAGGCGCAGGGCCATCCGCTGCGCGAGAGGCATGGCCGCGGTGATGTCCACGGCCACGACCGTGTCCACCGGCAGGTCGGGGCCGAGGGACCGGACCCGCTCGGCCGCACGGTCCCACACGATCGCCACGCGCGCGCCGTGGTCCTCGAACTGGTGGCGCAGCTCGTGCGCGGTGTAGAGGGGGTTGTGCTCCACGACGACGGCTCCGAGGCGCAGCACGGCGTAGAACGCCACGATGTGCTGCGGGCAGTTCGGCAGCACGAGCGCCACCCGGTCCCCGTGCCGCACGCCGAGCCGGCGCAGGCCCTCGGCCGCGCGCTCGACCTGCCGCCCGAGGTCGGCGTAGCTGGTCCGGGCCCCGAAGAACTCGAGCGCGGTCTTCCGGCCGTGCCGGGCCACCGACCGCTCGAGCATGTGCGCGAGCGAGGTCTCCGGCAGGTCCAGGTCCGCGGGGACCCCGGGGTCGTAGCTGGCGGTCCAGGGGCGGGCACGCAGGAAGTCGCGGGCGGATTCGGCAGGCATGGCCCGTACCCTACTCGGCGGTCGCCGCGGGCTCCCAGTCCCGCCGGGGGCGCCCGCCCGTAGACTTCGATGACATGACTCCCTCCTCGACACCCGGCTCGCCCTCCGCCGACGACCCGATGCCCTGGTCGGACACCGGCCCGCACGACGCCGGCGACGACGCCACGCGCCCGCTGCCGCCGGTCAGCCGGTTCCCCGCGACCGGCTCCTCCGGCCACGGCGCCGCCCCGCAGGACCGGGCGCCGGACGCCGGGTCCGGGTCAGAGTCCGGGAGCGAGGACGAGGACTGGTCGTGGTACGACGACGACACCCAGCACACCCGGCCGCTGCCGGCGGTGAGCGCCCAGCGCCCGATGCCGGAGGACCCGCCGCGGGCGCCCGAGCTGGGTCCCCGCACCGATCCGACGCCCGCGGTGGGCACCGGCGGGGCCGCGCACCCGTTCCCCGGCGGCACCGCCGGGGAGCAGCCGCCCTCCGGACACCTCTCCCCCGGCTATCCGCCCTCCGGGTACCCGGCCCCCGGTGCCGGCCCGGTGCCGGCCGACCCCGCGACCCGCTATGCCCGGCAGCGGGAGGAGTTCGGCGGCCTGCAGCTCGTCCCCGGCTTCTTCGGCTGGCTCAGCGCCCTGGCCGTGACCTGGCTGCTGCTGGCGCCGGCGGGGCTGGCCGCGGCGGCCCTGGGCTTCCGGGTCGACAGCGGCATGGGCGGGGTCGTCGACGACCTGGCCGCCGGCTCCGCGGCGGCCTGGACCGGGGCGGCGGTGCTCGGCGTCGTCGAGTTCCTCGCCTTCCTCGCCGGCGGGTACGCCGCCGGCCGGATGGCCCGCTTCTCGGGCGCCCGGCAGGGCGTGTCCGTGTGGCTGTGGTCCCTGTTCGGCCGGTCCGTGGCGACCGTGGCCGGGCTGCTGTGGGCGGACACCGTGGGCCTGGCGCCGGTCGGCGTCTCGGCGCAGGCGCTCATCGGCGACCTGCTCGTCCCGGGCCTGCTCGCCGTGGCCGCCGTCCTGCTCGTCGATCTGCTCGGGGCGGTGCTCGGCGGGATGTGGGGCATCCGCTACCACCGCCGGGTCGACCGCTGGGGGGACACGGGGAGGTAACGTTCGCACCCGGAGCCGTGTCGGGTTCGCTTCCCCCGGGACGAAGGGGGACAATCGGAGCACCTCGGTGAGATCCGTCACCCCCACGCAGAAATCTGCGGACCGGCCCACCGAGCAGCACCCGGAGGAAACACCCATGCCGTCCACCCTTGTCGCCGTCGTCGATGACCACGAGGTCGTCCGGGAGGGCGTCCGCCTCGTCTCCATGACCTCCCAGGCGGACGTGAAGCTCGTCGGATCGGCCTCCAGCGTGCCGGACCTGCTCGACCAGCTGGGCCGGGACCCCGAGAACCCGGCCCTGACCGCCCAGGGCGCGAAGCGGATCGAGTGCGAGGTCGTGCTCCTGGACCTCTCCCTGAACGACCTGTCGCGACCCGCCGCCAACGTGGAGCTGCTCCGGGCCGCGGGCATGAAGGTGCTGATCTTCAGCATCGGCGAGAACGCCGCGCTGATCCGCGAGGCGCTGCGGGCGGGGGCACTGGGACTCGTGCGCAAGTCGGACCCGCTCGAGCACGCCATCGAGGAGGCCCGCAACATCGCCGAGGGCAAGCCGGTGATCACCAAGGAGCTGGCCGCCGCGATCGACGGCGACGTCGAGTTCTCCCGGGCGAGCCTCTCCCCGCGCGAGCAGGAGACCTTGCGGCTCTACGCCTCCGGCTTCGCCCAGGTCCAGGTGGCCCGCCGGATGGGGATCAAGCAGAGCGCCGTGAAGACCAACATCGACCGGATCCGCGAGAAGTACGCGCGCGTCGGCCGCCCGGCCCCCACCAAGATCGACCTGCGCATCCGGGCGATCGAGGACGGTCTCGTGGAGCCGACCGCGGACATCACCACGGCGGAGAAGCACCTGTGAGCCGCTCCCGGCGCCGCTGAGGACCGCCGCTCCGTGAGCCACGTCGCGCCCCGGTCCCCGCTCGCCTACCGGAAGGTCCCGGCCCGGCGGCGCCGCACCAGCCTGCTGGTGCCGGCCTCGCCGCAGGAGCTGGGGATGAACTCCTACCGGCTCCTCCTGCTCGCCAACATCTGCCACGGCCTCGTGGCCGTCGCACTGTTCCTGGAGTCCCTCACCATCCTGGAGGACCAGCTGCGCTCCTTCGGGCGGTGGCACCTGGTCTTCCTGGTCGCGCTGCTGCTCAACGGGTCCGTGCTGCTCCTGCAGTCGGCCCGGCAGCGGGTCCGCACGTGGCCGATCATCGTGGCGCCGGTGCTGGTGGCGCTCGCCGTCGTCACGCTGCCGCTGGCCTGGACGGGCCAGGCACCGCCGCAGGACCCGTGGGTGGAACCGTTCATCCTGCTCGCGGCCTGCGCCACCGTGGTCGTGTGGAGCCTCGAGCTGGCCGTGGCCTACCTGACGTCCGTGACGGTCCTCTACGTCCTCGTCATGGTGCGGACCGCGGCCGTCCCGGACATCATGGACGTGCTCTTCGACGCCACGAGCCGGATCGCGTTCGGCGTGGTGCTCGTGGTGCTGATCAGCTTCGTCCTCCGGGGCGGGAGGAACGCGGACCAGGTCTACGCGGACGCGATCGCCCAGGAGCTGCAGCTCACCCGCTCCCGCTCCCAGGCCGAGGAGCAGGAGCGGCTGGATCGCCTGATCCACGACAACGTCATGGCGGCCCTGCTCGACGCCGGCCGCGCCACGGGCCCGGTCCAGCGCCGCACCCGGGAGCTCGCCCAGCGCGCCCTCGACGTCCTCGTCTTCGAGGAGCGCCGCGCCCAGGGCAAGGACACCACGATGGTGCACACGCTGCTGGACGACCTGCTGGAGTCCCTGTCCCCGTGGCGCAACCGGGTGCGCTTCAACAGCATCACGCCCTACATCCGGCCGCCCGGCGAACCGCGGCCCCTCATCCCCGTGGAGACGGCGCAGGCGCTGGTCCAGGCCATCACCGAGGCCGTCTCCAACAGCGCCCGGCACTCCGGCACCGACATCACGTTCGTGACCATGGACGGGGGGGCGTGCCCGCCCACCGCGATCAACCCGGAGGGCTTCTACCTGCGCTTCCAGGTGGTCGACCGGGGCCGGGGCTTCCAGCCGCGCAGCGTCGACTCCCGGCGGCTCGGGGTCCGCGTGTCCATCCTGGGCAGCGTGCGGCAGGTGGGCGGCGAGGTCGAGGTCGACTCCGCACCCGGGCGGGGCACCAGGGTGACGATCCTCTGGCCGCGGGACGCCCGCCCGTGATCTCCCGCGCCTTCTTCCACCCGCTGACCCTGGTGGCCGCCGCGGTCTTCTTCCTGATCCCCGTGGTGCTCGGCATCCTGCAGACCCAGAGCATGGACAAGCCGGAGCTGATGCAGGCCGCGCTCGTGACCTACGTGATCGCCGTGGCGCTGGTCGTCTACCCGTACGGGCGGCGGCGGCTGCCGGACCTGCCCACCGCTCTGGCCGTGCTGCTCATGCTGGTCTCGATCCAGCGCTCCTACGACGCCCTGGACCCGCGGGCCGAACTGTTCGGCGGGCAGTGGTTCACCCTCGGCTTCGACGGCTTCATCGTGGCCCTGGGCATCCGTCGCCGCGGCGGCTGGGGGTGGGTCACGCTGGTCATCGCCGTGGCCATCTCCATGACGTGGGGCGCCCGCTCCGCGACCGGGCTGTGGGACGCCGCGCTGAGCAACGCGGCGACCGCGGCGCTGCTGCTCGCCAGCCAGCTGATCGCCCGCGAGTACGACCGCGCCTCCATCGCCTTCGCGGAGGCCCGGGACATGGTGATCTCCGCCCGCTCCCACGACGAGGCCGAGAAGGACACCGTCAACGCCTCCGTCCAGCGGGTGCACGAGGTGCGCCGGCTGGCGGGAGGACTGCTCGAGCGCATCGCGCACGACCCCTCCCCGGTCTCCGACTACGAGATCGAGCAGTTCCGGCTCACGGAGGCGCAGCTGCGGGACTCCATCCGGGGCCGCTCCGTGGCGACCCCCTACCTGCTCGAGGTCACCCGGGCGGCGCGGGCGCGCGGCGTGCAGGTGGACATCCTGGACGAGCGGGGCAAGCCCCTGCCCACCGCCGTGCTGCGGTCCGCGACGCGCCGGTCCATGGAGGTGCTCAACGCCGCGACGTCCGGGTCGGTGACGATCCGTGCCTTCCCCGAGGGGGACCCCACCGCCGTGTTCATCGTCCACGACGGCAACGCGGGGGACGAGGAGCCCGTGGCCATCGAGATCGCCGACGTGACCGGAGAGGTCTCCCGCTTCTGAGCCGGCCCGCCGCGGGCACCGTGCCGGTTCCACTGCACCGGCCCGCCGGCTCGGGCGGACCGGCACGGACCGTCCACAACCGGGTGCCCGCCGGTCGGGACCGGCGCGGCCGCTCCTACGGTGGGCGCATGGACACCGTCTCCGCCGGGCACGGCCCCGGCCGCACCGCCGATCTCCCCGACCCCGACGGCCCCGCGCGCACCGCCGCTCCTCCTCACGACGCCGGCCGTGCCCGCACCGCTGATCCGCCGCGCACCACCGGCTCCCACGACAGCCCCGACCGTGCCCGCAGCGCCGGCTCCCACGCCGACGACGCCTTCCGGGCCGTGCTCTGCGGGGACGGCCTGCGCCGCTGCCCCTGGGCGCCCACGGGCCCGGCCGCCCTCGAGGAGCACGACCACCGCTGGGGAGCCCCGCCCGTGGACTCCCCCGGCTGGTTCGAGGCGCTCAGCCTCGAGATCTTCCAGGCGGGCCTGGCCCGGTGGAGCATCGCCCAGCGGCGGGACGGTCTCCGCCGGGCGTTCCGCGGCTTCGTCGCCGGGAACGTGGCGGAGCTGACGGAGGACGCCGTCGACGAGCTCCTGCTCGACCCGGCGATCATCCGCAACCGCGTCAAGATCGAGGCGGTGGTGCACAACGCGCGGGCGTGCGCGGGGCTCGCTCCGGCGGACTGGGCGGAGCTGGCCGGCGAGCCGCCGGCGGGCGCGCAGCCGCCCGGGACCGTGCTGGAGCTGACCCGCCGGTCCCCGGAGGCGGAGCGGCTCGCCGCCCGGCTCAAGGATCTCGGCCTGGTCTTCGTGGGCCGCACGACCGCCCACGGGTTCCTGCTGCGCACCGGGGTGCTCCCCGGTCACCTCGCGCAGTGCTTCAGGACCGGGCCTGGAACCGCAGGATCCGGGTGACGGCCTCCTCGACCTGGGCGGGTCCCGCCGCGAAGGACAGCCGGACGGTGCGGTGACCGCGCGCGGCGTCGAAGTCCAGTCCCGGCACGACCGCCACGGCCTCCGTTTCGAGCAGGCGGCGGCACCACTCCAGGGAGCTGCCGTGGCGCTCGAGCTGCTCGCCGAGGTCCGCGTAGAGGTAGAACGCCCCGTCCGCCGGAGCGCTCTCGCCCCAGCCGAGAGCGGGCAGGGCCTCCAGGAGCAGGCTCCGGGAGCGGGCGAACTGCTCCACCGCCCGGTCGGCCTCGGCATAGGCCTCCTCCGAGAACGCCTCCACGGCGGCGTACTGGGCGGCGGCCGGCGGGCAGAGGCTGAGGTTGCCCGCGAGCGCGTCGACCGGAGCCACGAGGTCCCGGGGCAGCAGGGCCCAGCCCAGCCGCCACCCGGTCATCCCCCAGTACTTGGAGAAGGAGGAGATGACCACGGCGTCGGGGTCGTGCTCCCACGCGCTGGTGCCGCGGTACGGCGCCCCGTTCCGCGGGCCGCTCCCCGTGGGGGCGGCGTGCACGATGCCGTGGTAGATCTCGTCGCTGATCAGCCGCGTCCCGTGCTCGGCGCACCATCGCGCCAGCGCCGCCAGCTCGCCGGGCTCGAGCACGGTGCCGGTCGGGTTGGCGGGACCTGCCACGACCAGGCCGTGCAGCGGGCCGTGCGCGGCGACCGCGGCGTCGAGCATCGCGGGGGTGGGCTGGAAGCGCGTCGCCGCACCGCAGTCGAGCTCGACGACCTCCGCGCCCAGCGCGGCCAGGGTGTTGCGGTAGGCCGGGTAGCCCGGGCGGCAGACGGCGACCCGGTCCCCCACGTCGAAGGCCGCGAGGAAGGTCAGGACCAGCGCTCCCGAGGCGCCCGTGGTGACGGCCACCTGCTCCGGCGCGACGTCCAGGCCGTACCACCGGGCGTAGTGCCCGGCCACGGCGCGGCGCAGCGGCTCGATGCCCAGGGCGGGGGTGTAGCCGAGTCCCTCGTTGCGGGCGTGCACGCGGGCGGCCTCGCGGGCGACGGCCTGCGGGGCGCCGCCGGAGGGTTCACCGGCGCAGAGCGAGACGACGTCCCGGCCGGCGGCGCGCAGCCGTTCGACGTCGGCGAGGATCTCCATCACCCGGAACGGCGGGACCGTGGAGCGTGCGGACGGGTGGGGCGGCGGGTGCGGCAGCATGGCCCCAGCCTACGGCCGCGGCCGGCGTCCGGGCCGGGTGCGGTCCGGGGACGACCTCCCGTCCGTGCGGCCGCCGGCGATCGGGCCGGGTGCACATCGGGGGACAGACTTTCGTCCAGGCCGGTGGCCATAATGGACGCAGTCCTGGATCCCCGAGGACCGCGCTGAGGCGGTCGTCCGGGGGCGTGGACCAGGTCGCCGGTGGCAGCACCGGGGGCCGATCGGGCAGGTCGCCACCGCGGCCGGCGTCGCACGAGTGATCCGTCGTGAATGAGATGTGTGATTGTGTCTGGGGGGATTTCAATCACGGGTCCACGAGCGCTGCGGCACCGCGCGGTCGGCGGCGACCACCTCGTTCCGCGTCCGCGTGACGCCGGGCACCCGCCCGGCGGGGAGAGCCGCAGACGTGGAGGCGCTCGTCGACGACGCAGCACACGGCCCCGCACCGACCGGTGCGGGGCCGTTGCCGTGCCGGCCGGCCCGGAGCTCAGTCCAGCAGCAGCGCGGGCTCCTCGAGGATCCGGGCGACGTCCGCGGTGAAGCGGGCGGCGAGGTCGCCGTCGACCACCCGGTGGTCGAAGGAGCCGCCCAGCGTGGTGACCCAGCGGGGCACCACGGCGCCGTCCACCACCCAGGGCTTCTGCTTGATGCTGCCGAAGGCCACGATGGCGACCTCTCCCGGGTTGATGATCGGCGTGCCGGTGTCCAGGCCGAGGGCGCCGATGTTGGTGATGGTCAGGGTCCCGTTCTGCATGTCCGCGGGCTGGGTGCGCCCGGCCCGGGCGGTGCGCGAGAGCTCGTCGAGCGCCACGGCCAGCTCGCGCAGGGACAGGTCCTGGGCGTCCTTGATGTTCGGGACCATGAGCCCGCGCGGCGTCGCGGCGGCGATGCCCAGGTTCACGAAGTGCTTGACGAGGATCTCCTCGTCCGTCCACGTGGCGTTGACCTGCGGATTGCGCGCCACGGCCCAGATGACGGCCTTGGCCAGCACCAGGAGGGGTGTGACCTTGACCCCCTCGTAGTCCGGGGCGGTCTTGAGCCGCTGGACGAACTCCATGGTGCGCGTGGCGTCGAGCTCCACGAACACCGAGGCGTGCGGGGCGCTGAACGCGCTGCGCACCATGTTCTGCGCGGTGGCCTTGCGCACGCCCTTGACGGGGATCCGATCGACCCGCTCCTCGGGGGCGGGCGGGCGGCGCCGGGTCGCGGCCTCACCGAGCCGGGCGACGTGGGCGAGGAGGTCCTGCTTGGTGATCTGCCCGGCGGCGCCGGTCGCCGGGACCTCGGCGAGGTCGACGCCCAGGTCGCGGGCGGCCTTGCGGACGGGCGGCTTCGCCAGCGCGGGACGGCGCGGGACGGCGGCCGGAACCGCGCCGGCCGGGACCGCGCCCGTCGGCACTGCGCCCGTCGGCACCGAGCCAGCCGGCACCGCATCGGCTCGGACCGCGTCGGCCCGGACTGCGCCGGCCGAGGCCGTGCCCGGCGTGCCGGCGCCGTCCGGGCGGCCGGGCCGGCGCCAGACGCCGCTGTCCCCGGCGAGCCGGGCAGCGCGATCGGCGATGCCCTGGGCGGCCGTGCCGATCCCCCCGATCCCGCCGCCGAGCCCGGTGCCCAGCGGACCGCGGCCGAGCTTCTCCGCCCATCCCGCGGGGCGGGCCGGCTCCGGAGCCGGCCCGGCGGCGGC
>NZ_MKJW01000165.1:0-7759 GCF_001942375.1 Kocuria sp. CNJ-770 | reverse complement strand
CCGCGCCCGCCGTGCCTCGGGCACGCCGCGCCGCTCGGGCTCGGCACCGCCGCGCCGCTCAGACCTCGGGCGCCGCGCGCCGCGTCGCCCGTGGGCCGCCGCAGGTGCGGCCGCCGCAGGTGCGGCGCCGCAGGCTCTCGGGCATCGGGACGTCGCGCGGGAGCGGCTCCGGGAGCCGGCGCTCCGGAACCGGACGGTCCGGGAGCGCGTCCCGGGGCGCGGCGGAGCGGGGCAGGGACACGTCGCGCAACACCGCCCGGGGACGCTCCCGGACGGCCGCGGGCGGCTCCGGTTCGCGGACCGCCTCGGCCACGGCACCGATGTCCTCGCGGCGTGCCCGGTCCTCCGGCAGCTCCAGGCGAACCACCTGCCAGCCGCGCGGCACCGTGAGCCGGTCGGAGTGCACCGCGCACAGGTCGTAGGCGTGGGGCTCGGCGTGGCCGGCCAGCGGTCCCACGACGGCGGTCGAGTCCGAGTACACGTAGGTGAGGGTCGTGACCGCGTCCCGCGTGCAGGTCTGGCGGGAGCAACGTCGGGTGGCACTGCCGGAGGAGCTCATCGCACGAAACTACCTCAGCGCGTCAGCCGGCGCAGGCGGCGGCGCTCCCGTTCGGACAGCCCGCCCCAGATGCCGAACTTCTCGTCCTTGCTCATGGCGTAGTCCAGGCACGCGCTCTGCACCGGGCACGCCTCGCAGACGCGCTTGGCGTCACGGGTGGATCCGCCCTTCTCCGGGAAGAACGCCTCCGGGTCCGTCTGGGCGCACAGGGCGTCGGTCTGCCAGGCGAGCTCGCCCTCGTCCTCCTCCACCGCGTACAGCCCGGCGACCGCGCCCCAGTCCAGGCCGCCGTCGGCGACCGGGGTCTCGAGCAGGTCCACGACCGGGCCGGCCGCGTCCCCCGAGAGGTTCTGCACGGTGTCGTGCGCGGCGAGGTAGGCGGTGGCCTGCTCCTCCAGGCTGCCGCCGGCGCGGCGGACGTGGCGCTCTGCGGCCCGAGGGTCGGCCGGATCCACGAACCAGTCCTCGGGCACCGAGCGCACGCTGCGCCGCGAGGTGCTGAGGGGGGTGGAATCGACGAGCTGCTGGCGTGCGGCCTCTCCCATGACTTTCCTTCCATCCGACACGTTGGCCCCGGACTGGCATACTGCGGGGGTACCAGTTCGTTACATCCCGGAGAACGTATCTTTGGTGATCGCCTGCCGGACTTCCTCATTACACGTGTGTAACTACTACTGCGTCAACCCTCTCGCCGGAGGGACCCTTGGAACCATATCGGCCCAGATTTCCTTTGGGAGTAGACGTTTTTCCAGGTCACGCCCGGTTTGGCGCGAGGCGCCCGGAAAAGCGAAGAATGCACGCCGACGCATATGCCTCGGGACGGCCTCCGGCGGCCCCGCATCCCTCAGGAGGAGCCCTTGGACATCCCTACCCCCACCTCTGTCCCCCGCTTGGTGGACAAGCTCCGCCGGAGCAGCCACCCCGCCCTCATCTGGTACGGGCAGGACGGCGAGCGCGTGGAGCTCTCCGGCCGGGTGCTGGACAACTGGGCGGCCAAGACGGCGAACCTGTGGGTGGACGAGCTGGACCTGCAGGCGGGCGACGTCGTCGCCCTGGGCGACGAGGTGCACTGGCGCGGCCTCGCCGTGGCCCTGGGCACGTGGACCATGGGCGCCGGGCTGCGGCCGGTCGACCCGTCCGGAGGTGCCCCGGAGCCCGGTGACCGGGCCGTGGCGGGACTCGTGGACGCCCGGGGTGCGCTTCCCGCCCTGCTCGGGCGGGTGCCCTCCGGGGCGCGGGCGGTGGTGCTGGACCGCCCGGCGCTCTCGCTCGGGTACCGGGGGGAGCTGCCCGAGGGGGACGCGCTGGACTACTGCGCCGAGGTGCGGTCCCACGCGGACGTGTACGAGGGCTTCGAGGAGCCGGACCCGGACGGGCCGGCCCTGTGGGCGGCGGGCGATGACGGGCCCCTGAGCCACGGGGCGCTGCTGCCGGACGCCGCCGCGCGCGTGTCCGGCCGGGAGCAGGCGTGGGGCGGGGCCGCGGCGGTGCACGTGCCCGGACGGCGGATGGACGCGGAGCACCTGCTGCGCGTCCTGGGCGTGCTGGCCGGTGGCCGGGCGGTGGTCGTCACGGACCGGCCGGCGGACGGCACCGACCCGTCCTGGGCGTCCGTGCTGGCGGCCGAGAACGCCGTGGCGTTCTGATCCGCTCCGCTCAGCGGCCCTCGGCCGGGCCCGCGCCCTCGTGGGCGTCCCGGCCGGGGTGCGCAGCACTCTCCCGGGGCGTGTGCTCGGCGGTCTCCCGCGGCGCCTGCTCGGCGGTTCCCCGCCGCGGGTGCTCGGCGCCGCCCGCGGGGGCGGCACCGGTGATCAGCGCGATCTCGAGGGCCGCGGTGTCGGCGAAGTTCGGGTCCTCGTCGAGCTCCTCGGTGAAGACCCAGAAACGGTAGGCGAAGTACCGGAAGATCGTGCCGAGGATGGTGCCGATGATCGTGCCGGAGACGAAGGACGCGTAGGCGCTCGTGAGGCCCAGCACGTAGTAGCTGAAGCCGAGGCAGCCCAGCTCGATGGCCATGCCGATGCCGTTGGCCACGAGGAACTGCACCAGCTCGCGGCGCTTGTCCGACTGGCGCTTGTGCCGGAAGGTCCAGAGGCGGTTCGCGACCCAGGCGAAGAGGATCGCGACGGCGGTGGCGACGAACTTGGCCTTGAGGTGACCGTCCTGGAACCAGGTGTGCATCAGCACCCAGGTGAGCGACGCGTTGATGACGAAGGCGAGCGCCCCGACGACTCCGAACTTCGTGAGTTCCTTGACGAACAGGTGCCACAGGGCATCGAAACGGTCGACGAGACGGTTCACGCGGCTTCAGGTCTCCCAGGTGGTGGGTCGGTGGGCGCCGGCCGGCGCAGCGGTCGACGGACGCGGGCAAGCCCCCGCGGCGGACCTCGGGACATCCTACCCCGCCCCTCCTGCGCGCTCCCTGGGCGTGGGCGCCCTGTTACGGGCCCGGCGACAGCCGGGGGACGGTCAGGTGACGGGCAGGGGACGGCCCGCCGGGCGGTCCCTCCGGGCCGGGATACGCTGGTCGGGTGAGAGCTTCTGGAACCGCACCTGTCGTCGGCGTCGTCGGAGGCGGGCAGCTCGCCCGCATGATGGCGCCCTCCGCCACCGCCCTGGGCATCGAGCTGCGCGTGCTCGCCGAGGGCCC
This sequence comes from Kocuria sp. CNJ-770, assembly GCF_001942375.1. Taxonomy (NCBI): domain Bacteria; kingdom Bacillati; phylum Actinomycetota; class Actinomycetes; order Micrococcales; family Micrococcaceae; genus Kocuria; species Kocuria sp. CNJ-770. Next base: position 4,550 of record NZ_MKJW01000165.1, on the reverse strand, counting down.
CGACGTCTCGGCCGTCGCCGCCGTGCCCACCGCCCCGGTCGGCGACTACACCGACCTCGAGGCGCTGCGCCGGTTCGCCGCGGACGTGGACGTGCTTACCTTCGACCACGAGCACGTGCCCACCGAGCACCTGCACGCCCTGCTCGCGGAGGGCGTCGCCGTCCGCCCCGGGCCGGACGCCCTGGTGCACGCCCAGGACAAGCTGCGGATGCGCGAGGCCGTGCAGCGCCTGGGCCTGCCCAACCCCCGGTGGGCGGCGGTGGCCGACGCCGACGAGCTCGTGGCCTTCGGCGAAGAGGCCGGCTGGCCCGTGGTGCTCAAGACCCCGCGCGGGGGCTACGACGGCAAGGGCGTCATGGTGCTGGACACCGCCGCCGACGCCCGTGGCGAGGAGCCGGCGCAGTGGTTCGCGCGCACGGACGGACCGCTGCTGGCCGAGGAGAAGGTGCCGTTCTCCCGCGAGCTCTCGGCCCTCGTGGCCCGCACGCCCTCCGGCGAGGTGCGTGCCTGGCCGGTCGTGGAGTCCATCCAGGTGGCCGGCGTCTGCGACGAGGTGCTCGCCCCCGCCCCGGACCTGCAGCCCGCGGTGGCCGCCGCCGCCGCCCACGCCGCCCTGACCCTGGCCACCGAGCTCGGGGTCACGGGCGTGCTGGCGGTGGAGCTGTTCGAGAGCCCCGGCCGCGGCCCCGGGTTCCTCGTCAACGAGCTGGCCATGCGCCCGCACAACTCCGGGCACTGGACGATGGACGGGTCCGTGACCAGCCAGTTCGAGCAGCACCTGCGCGCGGTGCTCGACCTCCCCCTCGGGGAGACCGGGCTGATCGGCGGGTCCGCGGTGATGAAGAACTACCTGGGCGGGGCCAACCAGGACCTCTTCGGCGCCTACCGGGACGCGATGAGCGCCGAGCCCCGCGCCAAGATCCACAACTACGGCAAGGCGGTGCGGCCCGGACGCAAGATCGGCCACGTGAACATCACGGGCGCGGCGGACGAGATCCCGGAACTGCGCCGCCGGGCGTCCCGCGCCGCGGCCGTGCTGCGCGACGGCCGCGCCTGACCAGCGTGCCCCTCACGGTCCGTCCAGCCGGGACGGCTACCGTAGCCCCAGACCGGAGTGCGGTTGCGCCGCGCACCACCCCAGCAGTCCAGGAGTGCCAGTGAACGAGAAGCAGCAGCCCGTCGTGGGCGTCGTGATGGGGTCGGACTCCGACTGGCCCGTGATGGAGGCCGCGGCCACCGCCCTGGACGAGTTCGGCATCGCCTACGAGGTCGACGTCGTCTCCGCCCACCGGATGCCCGCCGAGATGATCGACTACGGCCGGCGCGCCCACGACCGCGGCCTGCGCGTGCTCATCGCCGGGGCCGGGGGCGCCGCCCACCTGCCCGGCATGCTCGCCTCCGTGACCCCGCTGCCCGTGATCGGGGTGCCCGTCCCCCTGCGGACGCTCGACGGCATGGACTCGCTGCTGTCGATCGTGCAGATGCCCGCCGGCGTGCCGGTGGCCACCGTGTCCATCGGCGGGGCCCGCAACGCCGGGCTGCTCGCGGCGCGCATCCTCGCCGCGGGCGCGGACGACCGGGCCGCGCAGCTGCGCGAGCAGCTGGTGCACTTCGCCTCCGAGCTGCGGCAGACCGCCCAGGACAAGGGCGCCGCCCTGCGCTCGCGCCTCGGCGCCTGAGCCCGCCGCCCCGCCCTTCCCCACCCGCCCTTCCCCGCCGGAGCTGCCCGTGAACGGCCACACCCCCCGCGCCGAGCCGGACCCCCGTCCGCCGCACCGCCGACCTGATCCGGGACCCGGCTCCGGCGCGACGCCCGAGGACGCCGTCACCGCCGTGCGGCGGGGCGACGACGACGCCGCGTCCCCGCCGCGGCTCACGGACCCGCTGCGCCACCCGCAGCACGCCGGGGAGGGCACGCGCGCCCAGCGCGCCTGGACGCTGCTCCTGTCCACCCTCGTGGTTCCCGGCAGCGCCCAGCTCGTCGCGGGCCGGCGGGCGACGGGGCGCGCCGCCCTGAAGGCCGACGTGGTCGTCTGGGCGGCCCTGGCCCTGGCCCTCGTGAGTCTCCTGCTGTGGCGGACTCCTCTGATCTGGTTCCTGACCAACTCGCTGACGTCCCTGCTGCTGATCGCCGTGCTGCTGGGCCTGGCCCTGGGGTGGGCGTTCCTCTTCTTCGACACGCTGCGCCTGATCCGGCCCGGACTGCTCGCGCAGCGCACCCGCCGGGCGGTGGCCGCCGCCACCGTGGCGCTCATGCTCGTCACCTCGGGCGGGCTGGCCTACTCCGCCTATCTGCTGTCCGTGACCCGCGGGGCGGTCTCGGACGTCTTCGGGGGCGGACTGCCCTTCCGGCCCGCGGACGGGCGCTACAACATCCTGCTCATGGGCACCGACTCCGGGGAGGACCGCTCGGGCCGCCGCCCCGACTCGATGACGGTGCTCAGCGTGGACGCCGACTCCGGGCGGACCGTGACCATCTCCCTGCCCCGCAATCTGCAGAACGCCCCCTTCCCCGAGGACTCCCCGCTGGCCGAGGTCTACCCCGAGGGCTTCGACTGCGGCGACGAGTGCATCCTCAACGCCTCTACACCGACGTCACGAACAACCACGCCGAGCTGTACCCGGACGCCGCGGACCCCGGCGCCGAGGCCATGAAGGACGCCGCGTCGGGGGTGCTCGGCATCGAGGTCCAGGCCTACGCGATCGTCGAGATGAACGGCTTCGAACAGCTCGTGGACGCCCTCGGCGGGATCACCATCGACGTCGGCGGGCGCGTGCCGATCGGCGGCGGCACCGACCTGGTCACCGGCCTGCCGAACGAGATCTTCGGCTACATCGAGCCGGGCGTCCAGCACCTGGACGGCTACCACGCCCTCTGGTACGCCCGGTCCCGCGAGGGGGCCACCGACTACGACCGGCAGGCCCGCCAGCGCTGCGTGCAGGCCGCGATGCTCAAGCAGCTGAACCCCGTCAACGTCCTCGCCCGGTTCCAGGACCTCGCGGAGTCCGGCACGCAGGTCGTCGAGACCGACATCCCGCAGAGCCAGATCGGCTCGTTCGTGGACGTGGCCCTGAAGGCCAAGGAGCACGAGCTGGTGCAGTTCGCCGCCGGCCCGCCCTACTACGACCCGTCCTTCCCGACCTACCCGGACTACGACCGGCTGCACGAGGACCTCGCCCAGGTGCTGGAGGAGGCCACCGACCGCGGGGCCCGGGAGGCCGAGGCGCTGCCGCGCGGCGCGGCCGTGGGCCCGGGGGTCGCCATGGCCGTCCCGGTCCCGGCCGCGCTCCCCCGGGTGCCCGCCGAGGAGCTCACCCCCAACGGCACCTGCTCCGTGCCCTGACCTGGGCCGCCGTCCCGGCCCGGGGGCCCGGGCGACCGCGCCGGGGGCTCCTGGACGCACCGGTACAGTGGGGGCGTGGCGAACATACTTCAGTCGAATGCATGGGCCGATTTCCAGCGGAACCTGGGGCACCGGGTGTTCCAGGCCTCCGGGGACGGGTGGCGCTACCTCGCGGTCCTCGAGGGCGGCCGGCTCGGCCGCTACCTGTACTGCCCGTACGGCCCCGAGGCCGGCACCCCCCAGGCCTTCGAGGAGGCGCTCGAGCACCTCGTGCGCACGGCCCGGGAGGAGCGGTGCTGGTTCGTCCGGGTGGAGCCCGTGGACGCCGCCGTGACCGACGGGCTGGAGACCCCCGAGGCCTCGCTGCGCCGCCGCGGTCTGCGCCCGGCGCCGCGCCAGGTCCAGCCCGGGCACACCCAGGTGATCGACCTGACGCAGGACGAGGACGCGATCCTCAAGGACATGAAGTCCACCAACCGCAACCTGCACCGCAACATCGCCAAGAAGGGCGTGACGTTCACCGCGTCCACCGACCCGGGGGACGTCGACGTCCTGCTGGGCTTCCTCGACGCCACCGCCGAGCGCAAGGACTTCACCCGGCAGCAGGACGCCTACCTGCGCGAGGCCGCGCGCACGCTCATGCCGCTCGGTGCGGCCGTCCTGTACGTGGCGCGGCTGGACGGGCAGCCCATCGGCGCCTCGCTCGTCTACGACTCCGACGACACCCGCACCTACGCCCACGCCGCGATGGACTTCGAGCACCGCAAGCTCTCCGCGGGCATCCCGCTGGTCGTGCGGATGGTGCTGGACGCCCGGCAGAAGGGCCTGCGCCGCTTCGACCTGTTCGGCACGGCCCCCGAGGGCGCGGACCCGGAGCACGCCTGGCACGGCTTCACGAAGTTCAAGAAGTCCTTCGGCGGCCGCCCGGAGGCCTACCCGGGACCTGGGACCTGCCGGTGGGCCGCAGCCGGTACGCGGCCTACACCGGCCTGCGCGCCGCCCGCGAGACGGCCGCCTCGGCGCGCCGGGAGCTCCCGGGAGTGCCCGGGCGGCTCCGCGCGGCCCTCGCCCACCGCCGGGACGCCTGAGCGGATCGGCACGGACGGCGCACCGCCGGCGGGCGCCCTCCGGCCACGACGCCCGCCGGCGCGGAGGCCGCGCCGGTCCCGGACCGAGGCCCCGGAGGCGACGCAGCGCCGAGGCATC
>NZ_MKJW01000164.1:6944-8679 GCF_001942375.1 Kocuria sp. CNJ-770 | reverse complement strand
GGCCTCGGTCACCGAGGATCCCGGCGGTCATCAGACCGGTGCGCCAGTATTCCCTGCGTCTCACCACGCCGCAACGCGATGACCGCTGTTGCCTCGGTCAACCGGTGGCCACTACCACCTTCGCATGGGCTCACTGCCCGTGCAGCAGTGGGCGGATGCCCTGGGGGGGGGCGACTTCCAGCGACAGCCCCGCAATGGAGCGCGGATTCTCGGTGAGTCGTGTAAGTCCGGGAATATGAGACGGCTCATGAAGGGCGTGTGTTATCACCGCCGAAGTGCTCCAGAGTTTGTCCAAGAGAGACCTTGCGGGCGTCCCTGGCGGCTTTTTGCTTGTCCTTGGTCTTCTGGTAGTAGCGGTGTTGAGCAGCTTTCGCGCAGGCCTTGCATCGTGGTGGACCGCCAGGTGTGTGCGGAGGATAAGAGTTCTCCTCGGTGATCTGGTGGATACCGCGGTCAAGCCCCCGGCACGCGGCAAAGCGTTTATTCCGGCGCGAGGAGACCCGGTGGACCGGTCTCGCAGATAGGTCCGTCACGGAGTGATCCCGACAAGGCGACCGTTCGGGGGCGCCGTCGGCCCGCGGTACGTCTGGCGCCCGTGGCGGCTGGCAGACCCGGGCGAGCCCGGCGACGTCGCGGGCTACCCGGTTCAACCTGACGGTGCAGGCGTCGTCCCACGGCTCGGCGTCGACGGTGCTAGGGCTCGTTGCACATGATCGGCGAAGCGCCGCCACTGGGCGGGGTCTTGTTGCCGTGCGTGGTCGAGGCCGGTGGCGCAGCCGGTGACGAGGATGGTCACGTCGTCCACGTTGACGTCGGGGCGCAGCGCTCCGACCTCGCGCATCCGAGATACGAGAGCGCCCATCGCCGCGCGAACCTCGACCTCGGCCGTGCCCAGACCTGGAATGAGCTCTCCGCACAAAAGGCTCAGGGTCATGCGGTCCGTCCGGAGCCGCTCGAACAGGTCTTCCAGGAAAGCAGGCCAGGCCGCGGCGCCGTGCTGGGTCGCGTCCGCCATGGCCTCGGCGATCCGCTGGGAGACCCAGCTGAGCAGATCCTGACCCACCGCGGCGAGCAGGCCCGACTTGGAGCCGAAAGCCCGGTAGACGGTGGCGTTCCCGACTCCTGCCCGCTGGGCTATCTCGGGAATGGTGGCACTCGCACCCCGGTCGGCGAACACCGCACGCGCGGAGAGCAGGACGGCTTCGGTGTTGCGTGCCGCGTCCGACCGTCCTCGTGCCCCCGTCGCAGGAGGCGCTGGGTTGGGCTCGACGTCCATCAACGGGCCTCGCCAGGGGCCGGCAGATCCGGGTAGGTCACTCCCGTCAGGTCCTCACTGACCTGCCAGAGCCGGGCGGCAACGGCGTCGTCGTATGCAGCACGGGAGCGGCTGACGAGCACCGGGGCCCCGCGCCCCTGGCCGAGGCCGCCAGGCCCGTAGTACTGGCCGCCGCGGACGTCGGGCATCGTCGCAGCGCGCAGGGACGGCAGGGCCGCCGCGGCGGCGGGCTGCGAAATGCGCGACTGCAGGGCACGCACCACCGTGCGCATCGGGCCCGCAGGACCAATGAATCCGCTGGAGAGGTTGGTGTTGGCAACACCTGGGTGCGCCGCGACGACGGTCACCGTGTCGGCCGCCGCCTGCAGTCGCTGATCCAGCTCGTGGACGAACAGCAGGTTCGCGAGCTTGCTTTGCCCATACCGCGCCCACCGCCGGTAGCTGCTCACACCGTGCAGG
>NZ_MKJW01000164.1:0-6825 GCF_001942375.1 Kocuria sp. CNJ-770 | reverse complement strand
GACCACGACCCTGCCCGCCTCCGCTTGGCGCAGGGCCGGCAACAGCAACCCGGTGAGGGCGAAGTGGCCGAGGTGGTTGGTGCCCAGCTGGCGCTCGAAGCCGTCAGCCGTCCGGCCCTGGGGGACGGCCATGATGCCGGCGTTGGCCACCAGCAGGTCCAACGGTCCATCCCACGCCGAGGCGAACGCACGCACCGAGGAGAGGTCGGCCAGGTCCAGCTGTCCGAGCCTGGCGGTGCTCGACCCCGTCTCCTCGACCAGCTGAGCCAGAGCCCGCTCACCACGCCGCGGATCGCGGCAGGCCAGGGTCACCACCGCGCCCCGACGGTCCAGCTCGATCGCGGTGCGCAACCCGATGCCGCTGTTCGCGCCGGTGACCACGGCCGTGCGCCCGTCCAGAGAGGGGATGTCGGCCAGCGACCAGGCCGGAGATGTCGTCGTGTTCGTCATGACCAGACCATAGCCGAAACGGACTGAAAGTGTCCGTTTCGGGGCGGCGCCGCACCGTCGGGGTCGCATCTGGTGACCACCTGAGCATCGGTATGCCCCTGACCGATACAACTATCGGATCGGTCAGAGACCGGTCCACCGGAACGAAACTGGTCCGGGGTTTCCAACTACCGACGGACCGCCGGCCGTCCCGCTCCGAAGCCTCACCAGGGTGCTTGTCCTGAAGCCTCTTCGCCGACACTCTGGGTGCAGCATCGCTCACCCTCGTCACCACCTGGCTCGGGGCATCGATGCCTGTACTGCTCCCGGTGGACAAGCGGGAATCCGCAACCGGGTCGCCCTGGAGGACATTTTCGCCGTACTGCCCCAGGCCTCCGGCGGCGGGATCGCCCTTGGCATCGACTACGAAAGCGGCAAGAGGCCGGTATCTGGGATCACCGGCCCCAGACGGTGCCCCCTGAACACTCCGATGCGCAGGCACCGGAGTGTTCACGCCCCAGCATCAACCCGGTGCTCGTGCACGCCAAAGAAGGGGGCGAGAACAGACCGGGCCCATCCCGTTACCTTCGTCGTAGCTTCCCCGTCCAGCAGGATGGAGGGGGAAGCTACGACGAAGGTAACGGGGACTATGAGGTTGTGCGGTATGAGCAGTTTCCCAGTGTCGAGGGCCTCGTCGGCGATCTCGGCGGGCTTGCGGTGGCAGTCCTTGCCGGCCTTGACCAGCCGATCGAAGATCTGCTGTCTGGTAGAGGCCCGAAGCGCCCCATCAGCGCCCCAGTGAGGCCTCGCGATCGGACGAGATCAGGGGTTTACTGTCCTGGGGCAGGACATCCCCAGCGGGCTAGGAGCGTCCGGCAGGGTGCTCGTTTACGGGTCCGTCCCGGAAAGGGACACGTCGATTAGTGTTATTGAGTGATCACTGTCGAGCGTCTCGAAGATATCAGCCGGTTCCATGACCTATTGCGGGACGCACTAGCAGAAAGCACCCAGCCCTTGACGCAGATCCAGCGGCAGGTCGTGGTGGACATGATGGGGGAGCTGATCGTGCACGCAACAGAAACCATCAGGCCATAACGAAAGCGCCCCACCCGACAGAGGATTAGGGCATTCCGGCGCTCGATCGGGGAGATCGGGTACGGGGCCCTCAGGCTAGGGACCCGCATATAACATCAGCCGCCCGGGGATGCTCTTATAGCCTGTCAAGCCGGACTGGGCTGGTTCTCGAGCAGCGGATTGCCGCGTCAGTAGGTCAGATGAGGCGTCATGCCGCAAGGGTCACGAAAAAGGGCCGCTTTACATATGGCCCGGTTTTCGGACATCTGCGGGAAGTGCGGTGACTGTTTGTCTCCGGACATGCGGATTGGTTAGCGGCGGCAATGGCCCGAGGTCTCTCTAGCATTGGCATATGCGCCTGCGAGAGACCCGCCCAGCGGATCTGGACATCATCTTGAGCTGGGTGACCTCAGAGGCGGACATGGTGCTCTGGTCTGGCCGCACCTTCACCTGGCCTTTGGACCGAGGACAGTTGGAGACCTATCTGCACAACGATCGGCGCCGGTATTGGACCGGGCTCCACCCCAATTCCGGGGAGCCGGTCGGCCACGCGTCGTTGCTCGTAGACGACGAGGCACGCATGATGCGACTCGGGTGCATCCTCCTCGACCCCACTGCTCGAGGACGCGGCTTGGGTAGGGATTTGATCACCGCAGCAGTACGCGTGGGTTTTGCAGCGACGGAGCTACCGGCCATGAGGTTGGGGGTCTACGCGCATAACGTCTCGGCTCGACGTGTGTACGAGAGCCTGGGTTTTCAAACGACCGGTCGAGTGCGTAGCACCGAGGTGAGTGGCAAGCCCTGGCATGCCGTGGAGATGGAACGACCGCGACTCGGCTGAGCCACAAATGAGCGTCGGATCAGCCCGCTGCAAGCTCTCCAATCCCATAGGCTGACGCTCACAGCAATCTAAGGAGAACGGGGCGGCCGTGCAGGGGTGTGCGTTCTGTCGGATCGTGAATCGGGAGACTCCCGCGGAGGTCGTCTACGAGACGAAGTCCACGCTGGCGTTCTTCCCGTTGGAGCCGGCCACCCGGGGGCACACCATGGTGATTCCAAAGCGGCACATAGAGACCTTTCTCGACGCTGAAGAAGCGGATGTGCCCGAATTGGGGTCCACTGTCCTCACCGTGGGGCGTGCGCTACGGGCCGTTCTGGCGCCGGAGGGTATGAACATGATTTCCTCTGCCGGAGTGGCTGCCAGCCAGTCGGTGATGCATCTGCACGTGCACCTAGTGCCGCGTTGGGCCGGGGATGCAATCGGGGAAATTTGGCCGCCAAAAGTTCCGACTTCGGAGGCACTCCTAGAAGATGTTGCGGATGCATTGCGCCAGTTCTGCCGTACCAGCGGCCTGGAAGAGCGCAACCCCCAGTAGAACCAGCCCCACGGCGACGACCCGGTATAGCGCCCGGAATAGGCGTTCCTGCCGCAGATAGAAAGCGTCCAGCCCGGCGAACGCCACTGCAGGCAGAAGGGCGACAAGGGCCATCCACCAAGTCAGATGAGCTGCTGCATAGGCATAGATCACTGCTGCCACTGTCAGTGACCACCCCTTCACCGCGAAGGAGTGAGAGGCCTGTCGCGTGATCGTGTTCTGGATGAACTCCAGATGTTTGATCCGCTCAGGCGACACACTCACCACTGCTTGCGGACGGCGATGGCGTTTTCGACCCACGACTCGAGGTTATTTGCGATCGTGCCGTACACGTTGGTGCTGGTGCTCCCCGCGGGATCGTAGACCGGAACAACCGAGTCGAACGGCACCTTGCCGTTGTTCAGAGTGAACCCAGCGAAGGGATTTGCGCCCTTAGTGCCAGAGCGACCGTCGTGATCGAGGAGCTTGTGGATGTGAATGCCGAGCACGCCTTTGCCGCTGCCCCAGGCCTTCGTGAACTCGTAGTTCACCCACTTCCGTCCTGCAGTCTGGCTGCCGATGAGTACCACGTTGCAGCTCTTGCCGCCCATCTCTGCGTCGATCCACTTCTGGATCGCGGCCTCACCGCCGGCGGCTACGTCCTCCCAATGGTTGGAGCTCAGCAAGGGTTGGCCTTCGAGGAGTCCCATGTTCCGAATCTGGGACACGCGCCAGGCGTCGAGCTGGTAATGAAAGCTAAAGAACACCTTGCGAGCCATGAGTCATCCTTTCGGGGCGCCACACCGGGGGATGTGGGTTGCTTATGAGAATACTGGTGCGATCGGACACCTTTGGGCGCGGGACGGTGAGCCAGAAGCGGAAAACACTGTCTAGACCACCAGCTGATGGGGCAGCGGAAGTTCATGCGGTTGGCAATGCTGCCGGCAGGGAACGGGATTGGTCCTGCAGGCATGAAGTGAGGAGCTACCAGCTCCTTCAAAAAGTTGACATATCAACAAACTCGATATTAGCTGGTGCGTGTTCTCGAGGAAGGCTTGGGAGCGGCTGGGTAGCGTGTGTGAGAGCTTCCCGATCGCACTCAGGAGACCCCCCATGGCCCGAGCCCGCAAGAGGAAACAAGTCGAGGGGCAGTTGAGCATTGATGCCTTTCTCTTCCCGGAACCCGAGGAGGTTCGTGATGAATACGTACGGCAAGTTCGCTCAGGAAGCGTGGAGGACGACCGCGCCCGAGGAGTACGCCCAGATCCCGGATCCGGACGCGTGGTTCGAGAGACTGGGAGAGGAAGCGACCCAGCGGGTGGGCGAGTTGATGATGGAGTTGGCCGGCCCGGATCCGGTGGGGGAGACCTACTTGGAGAAGGTGGGGCGGTTGAACGCGTCGAAGATGCAGGCCGAGGAGATCGTGCGGGCCGAGATGCTGACCCCGGATCCGTCGGTGCAGCAGGAGCCGGAGGAGGACGAGGAGGAGACCGGGGTGGCTCAGATGCTGCGGGTCGTGGAGCAGCTGAACCGGGAGGACCGCCAGTACTGGGACGAGGTGGCCCGGAAGGACGCCGAACAGGCGTAATCCCGGCTGAGTCTGAAGGTTCGGGGCGTTTCGTCCCCCGCGCCCAGGACGAGCTGGCCCCCTCTGGAGCCCAGGCACGCTTCCGGGCCAACCTCGCCGCGCTGCGCGTGCTGCGCACTCTCCAAGCCGAGGAGCGGGCCGCTACCGATGCTGAGCGCGCCACGCTGGCCCGCTGGGGGTCCTGGGGTGCGACCGGGGTCGCGGAAATCTTCGACGAGTCCCGTCCCGAGTACGAGGCCGACCGGGCGGAGCTGCACGAGCTGCTGGATGAGACCGAGTACGCGGCCGCGCGCCGGACGGTCATCAACGCCCACTACACCGACCCGGCGATCGCCAGCGAGGTCTGGGGCGCCCTCACTGCCCTGGGTTTCCAGGGCGGGCGGGTGCTGGAGCCCGGCTCCGGTGCCGGCACCTTTATCGGGTTGGCCCCGGAGGGGGCGCAGATGACCGGGGTGGAGCTGGACCCGGTCACCGCGGCGATCTCCCAGGCCCTCTATCCGGACGCCACGATCCGCACGGAGTCGTTCGCGGACACCAGGATGCCCGGTGGGGTCTTCGACGCGGCGGTGGGCAACGTCCCCTTCTCCCGGAACACCCTGCACGATGCGCGGCACAACGCGGGCGGCACTCGATGCACAACCACTTCATCCTCAAGTCTTTGGCGCTGACGAGGCCCGGTGGGGTGGTCGGGGTGCTCTCCAGCGCCTTCACCCTGGATGCGCAGAACCCCGCAGCGCGCCGGGAGATGGCCCAAAGCGCTGATCTGCTTGGGGCGGTCCGTCTCCCCACCGGCGCCCACCGTCGAGCCGCCGGCACGGACGCGCTGACCGACGTGCTGATCTTCCGCCGCCGACTGCCCGGCGAGGAACCGTTGGATCAGGAGTGGGTGGAGACCGCCCCGATCGAACTGAATGGGGCGCAGGGGCGGATGAACGCCTACTTCATCGACCACCCCGAACGTGTGCTCGGGGAGCCGATGATCGGCAACGGGATGTACGGGGCCGCTACTTTGACCGTGCGCGCGGAGGATCTGGCGGCCACGGGGGACCGGCTGCGCGAGCAGCTGGCGGGCATCACCGAGCGGGCCGTGGCGGCTGGGCGCGGGATGGCCGAACGTAGTGGCGAGCAGGAGCTCGAGGTCGCTGCCTTGATCCCGGCGGGGGAGCAGGAGCAGATCGGGCACATCACCGATCGCGGTGCGGAAGGCTTCACCCAGGTCACGATCGAGAAGGTGCACGCGCCGCTGAAGGTGGCACGTACCCGGCACGGTGAGCTGCGGGCATTGCTGGGCCTGCGAGACGAAGCCCGTGCCGTGCTGACCTTGGAGGCCGCCAACGTCGATGACACCCCGGAGCTGGACGCTTTGAGGGCTCAACTGGCGGCCAGCTACCGGGCCTATGCGGATCGCTACGGGCCGATCAACCGTTTCACCGAACGCCGCACCGGGCGCACCAACGAGGCCGGTGAGGAGATCCTGGCCCGCATCACCCCACCGGCGGTGGCTCTGCTGGGGGATGATCCGTTCGGGCCGCTCGTGCTGGCCCTGGAGCACTTCGACGAGGGCACCGGCACGGCGGCTCCGGCTGGTCTGCTGTCGCAGCGGCAGGTGCAGCCGCGCAAGCCCGTGCTCGGGGTGGACACCGCCGATGAGGCCCTGGCCGTCACCCTGGACACGGTCGGCACCGTGGACCTGGCCCATGTCGCGGCCCTGCTGGGCACCGATGAGGCCGGGGCGCGGGAGTCCCTGGGAGGACTGGTCTATGAGGTGCCCGGAGAGGAGGGGGTCTATGAGACCCGTGCGGAGTATCTCAGTGGTGATGTGCGCGAGAAGCTGGACACGGCCCGCGCCGCCTCAGTCGCCGATGAGCGGTTCCAAGCCAACGTCGCGGCACTGGAAGCAGCGCTGCCGGCCCCGCTGGGAGCCGATGAGATCGAGGCCCGGATCGGGGCGGTGTGGGTCTCCCCTCAGATCCACGAGCAGTTCCTGCGCCACATCATCAAGGACCCAGCCGCCCGGGTGGACCGGATCAGTGGCGCGAACTGGGACGTGAAAGCCAGCCGCCATGTCTTCGCCGCCCGCAACGACTGGGGCACCGACCGAATGGCCGCCGGCGACATCTTCAAGAACCTGGCCGAGCAGCGCCGGGTGCAGGTCACCGACCCGGACCCGACCGACCCCGAGGGTAATCGCCGGGTGGTCAACGCCACCGAGACCACCGCCGCCCAGGAGAAGGCGGCACTGATGCAGGAGCGGTTCAGCGAGTGGGTGTGGGAGGACCCGGCCCGGGCGGCCGGGCTGGTGGATGAGTACAACCGGCGGTTCAACTCCATCGTGCTGCGCGACTACACCGTGGAAGGGGAGAGACTGAGCTTCCCGGG
>NZ_MKJW01000163.1:0-8914 GCF_001942375.1 Kocuria sp. CNJ-770 | reverse complement strand
CCGAACAGGTGGTGTCGGCGATCTTCTCGTAGGCCGCCCCGAGCACCAGGACCTGCACCAGCTTGTCGAAGACGACGGGGACTGCCCCGACTTCCGTTGACTCTCTGACCTGCCCCACGGTTCGCTTACCCCGCAGGGTCTGAAGATCAGGCGGGGATGGATGGTGGTTCGTAGCGTAGTTCGTGGGTGACCGGGGATTCGTAGTTCAGCTGGGAGTGACGCCTCTGACGGTTGTAGAAGATCTCGATGTACTCGAAGATCGCGTTGGCCAGATCGATCCGGGTGCGCCATCTCTTGCGGTTCAGCAGCTCGATCTGCATGGATGACCAGAACGATTCCATCATCGCGTTGTCGTAGCCATCGCCGATGGTTCCGAACGACGGCATGAGGCCGGCGGCACGGATCCGGCGCGTGAACGCCCAGGAGGTGAACTGCACGCCGTGGTCGGCGTGCACGATCCCACCCGGGGCGGGTCGACGGTTCTTGATCGCGATGTCGAGGGCGTTGACCACCAAGGAGGAGTCCTGACAGTTGTCGATCGACCAGCCCACGATCCGGCGGGAGAAGGCGTCGAGCACCGCGCAGCAGTAGATTTTTCCTTCCCTGGTGGGGTGCTCGGTGATGTCGGTGACCCACAGCTCGTTGGGAGCAATCCGGTGGAACTTGCGGTGCACCAGGTCGTCGGCAGTAGCCACGCCCTTGAGCTTCTTCACCTTGGCCGGGCCCGGCAGCCCGGCGATCCCGGCAAGGTTCATCAGCACGGCTACCAGGTTCTCACTGACGACGATGTTCATGCCCAGAGTGAGTTCGGCGTGGACCCTACGGGAGCCGTAGGTGCCGCGGGATGCGGTGTGCACTTCCCGGATCAGCCCCGTGAGCCACTGCCGGCGCATCGCCGTGGGCGACAGCGGGCGGTTCTTGTACTGGTAGTAGCCGGGACTACTCACGCCCAGCAATCGGCAGCAGACCTTGACCGGGTGGCCGGCGTCGACGAGTTGGTCGATCACCGGATGAGCCCTTTTGGGTCGGGGCGGTCCTCCCCGAGCAGTTTCGCGGCCCGCTTGAGGATCTCGACCTCGGCCTCGAGCTGACGGATGCGTTTCTTCGCCTTGGCCAGCTCCAGCGATTCATGGGTGGTGAGCCCGGGTCGTTCGCCGCGGTCGATCTGGTCCTGGCGGACCCAGTTGTGCAGGGCGCCGGTGCTGATGCCCAGCTCGGCGGCGGTGGCGGTGATGGTCTTGCCGGCCCGCACGAGGGCAACAGCGCGCAGGCGGAACTCGGCTGGAAACGGTCGTGGCATGGTCGGGGCCTCTCGATGAGATGCGCCGATCTTCACACTCACAGGGGTAAGCAGGCCATAGGGCAGGTCAAGGAGTCAAGGAAACCCGGGGCAGTCCCAACCCCTGCGGGCGTCGGTGTAAGGGCAAGCCACACCACCGCCGGAACCTGCGTCCATCATCTCTGTGTAGCGCGGTGGCCCTGCTCGTCGTTCCGGACGAGGGCGCGGCCACCGTGAGATCTTTCGAGTTCACCTCTCACAGCACCCTCGAAAGGACATCATCACGATGACCGCTCCTCATATTGTCGACAGTGAAGATGGAGTCCGGTACCCCGGGCGGGGGTCTGACTCGATTGTCGACGGGCGTCATTGACTGCCTTTGCATGGGATTTGTCGACCTCGTTGCCCGGGGTGCCGCGCACGTGACCGGACGAGCGGTGTGACCTCATAGGAGCTTGTGCAGCAGCCCCATCACTGTCATGTCCACCTGGGGTGCCGGTCGTGTGCCGTCCCCTGTAGTCGGACTTGAAAGGCGGCACGGAATCATGATGACTGAGAGCTCTTCGGTCCTGGAGGTCTTCGGCGGAGTCGACACCCACTCGCTCACCCACCACGCCGCGGTGGTGGACACGCTTGGCCGTGAACTCGGCGACCGGGAGTTTCCCGCGACGCCGGCCGGTTACGAGGCGTTGCAGGCATGGCTGGTCGGTTTTGGCCAGCTCGTGAGAGTTGGCGTTGAAGGGACCGGTTCCTACGGTGCGGGATTGATGCGGGTACTGACCGGCGCCGGGATCGTCGTGGTCGAGGTCGACCGTCCTGACCGCACGGCGCGCCGCTCGCTGGGCAAGTCTGATCCGCTGGATGCCTATGCGGCGGCCCGGGCAGCGGCGTCTGGACGCGCCACGGGAACTCCGAAGTCGCGCGATGGCATCGTGGAGTCGATCCGGTGTCTGCGCTTGGCGCAACGCTCGGCGATCAAGGCGCGGACCCAGTGCATCAACCAAATCCGCGCGCTGTTGGTCAACGGGCCCGCCGATCTTCGTGAGCACCTCGCGCAGTTGCCCACGGCGAAGCTGATCAAGTCCTTGACCCGTCTGCGACCCACCACCGATCTGACCGACCCTCACGTGGCCTGCAAGCTGGCGTTGCGGTCCTTAGCGCGCCGCTACGCCAGCCTGGATGAGGAGATCAAACAGCTGCACCGTGGGCTTTGCGACCTCACCCGGCAGGTGGCCCCGCAGTTGCTCGAACGTCCGGGCATCGGCGTTCAGGTCACGGCTCAGTTGTTGATCACCGCTGGCGATAACCCCGACCGGTTGGGCTCCGAGGCGTCCTTCGCCCATCTGGCCGGAGTTGCCCCCGTTCCCGCATCCTCCGGGAAGCGACAGCACCGCCATCGGCTCAACCGCGGCGGGGACCGCTCCGCGAACAACGCGCTCTACACCGTTGCGCTGGTCCGGATGCGCTACCACGAGCCAACCCGGGCCTACGTTGAGCGACGCACCGCCGAAGGCTCTCGAAGAAGGACATCATCCGCTGTCTCAAACGCGCGATCGCCCGAGAGGTTTACCGTCTGCTCACCAGGCCAACAGTCCCGCTGGTACGCACGGTGACCGCACCACCCGCAGCTGCTTGACTTCTATAGGAGCATCCCTGCCGGCCTGCTCGGCGAAGCCCTGTCCGAAGCCTCCCCGGACCTGATGCGCAGCTTGTTGCAGACGGTGATCAACGCACTGCTCTCCGCCGACGCGGACGCGGTGGTCGGCGCCGAATGGGGCAAACCCGCTCCCGAGCGGGTGACCCAGCGCAACGGCTACCGCCACCGCGACCTCGACACCCGGATCGGCACCATCGACGTCGCCGTGCCCAAGCTGCGGGCCGGCACCTACTTCCCCGACTGGCTGCTCGAGCGCCGCAAGCGGGCCGAGTCCGCCCTGATCACTGTGGTCGCCGACTGCTACCTCGCCGGGGTCTCGACCCGCCGGATGGACAAGCTGGTGAAGACCCTCGGCATCAACTCCCTGTCGAAGTCCCAGGTCTCCCGGATGGCCACCGACCTCGACGAGCACGTCGAGTCCTTCCGCCACCGGCCCCTGGGCGAGGCCGGTCCTTTCACGTTCGTGGCCGCCGACGCGCTGAGCATGAAAGTCAGGGAGGGCGGGCGAGTGGTCAACGCCGTCGTGCTGCTGGCCACCGGGGTCAACAGTGACGGCCACCGCGAGGTCCTCGGGATGCGGGTGGCCACGGCCGAGACCGGGGCGGCTTGGAACGAGTTCTTCGCCGATCTGGTGGCCCGCGGGCTGGCCGGAGTGCGGCTGGTGACCTCGGACGCGCACCGAGGCCTGCGCGAGGCGATCGCGGCGAACCTACCCGGAGCGGGATGGCAGCGGTGCCGCACCCACTACGCCGCGAACTTGATGGCCGTGACACCAAAGTCGATGTGGCCGGCTGTGAAAGCGATGCTGCACTCGGTGTACGACCAGCCCGACGCCGCCGCGGTCGACGCCCAGTTCGATCGCTTGATTGACTACGTCGCCGAGAAGCTGCCCGCGGTCGCCGAGCACCTCGCGGACGCCCGGGAGGATCTGCTGGCCTTCACCGGCTTTCCGAAGGACGTGTGGATGCAGATCTGGTCCAACAACCCCGCCGAGCGGCTGAACAAGGAGATCCGGCGCCGAACCGACGCAGTGGGGATCTTCCCCAACCGAGGAGCCATCGTCCGTCTCGTCGGGGCCGTGCTGGCCGAGCAGACCGACGAGTGGGCCGAAGGCCGCCGCTATCTGGGGCTCGAGGTCCTCGCCCGCTGCCGGCTCACCGTCGTCGCCGACACCGGAAGCGAGGTCAGGCCCGACCCCCTGACTGCCCTCACAGCCTGACCCCTACGAAGGATCGCTACACCACTCCAGGGGGCTTGACCGTGCCGGTTTCTTGGAGATCCATTCTCTGGAGGATCGTGGCGGAAATTTCTTCCACGGACATGAAGGCTGAGTTGAGGTGGGGGATGTCGTTGAGGGCGTACATCTGCTGGGCGTTGCGCAGTTCCCAGGTGCATTGGGGCAGGGAGGCGTAGATGGTGCCCGGGCGTCTTTCCTGGCGGACCTGGCTCAGTCGCAGGGGTTGGGAGGTGAGTCCGAAGCACTTGGTCGCGTAGGCGGCGATGGGTGCCGGCAGGGACCGGTGGGCGAAGTCTTCGTCGACTAGGGGGAAGTTCGCGGTGCGGATGCCGTGCTGCAGGGCCAGGTACATGCTGGTGGGGGTCTTGCCGCAGCGTGAGGGGGCGATGAGGATCAGATCGGCCCGTTCCAGGGCGCGGATGGATTGCCCGTCGTCGTGTTCCATGGCGTACTCGACGGCTGTCATCCGCGACTGGTAGCGGATGGCGTCGCCGAGCCCGTGGGCCCTGCCGGGTTGAGGGTTCGCGGTGGTGTGCAGGGCGGCTTCGAGCTGGTGGATGTGGGAGCCGAAGAGGTCCACGAAGTACCCGGCGCCAGCCTCGAGGATGCCGCGCAGGTGCGGGTCCACGACGGTGGAGAACACCACGGTGGTGCGCCCGGTTTCCGCAGCGGTGGTGATCCGGGCCGCGACCTGGTGGGCGTGGTCGGCGGTGGTGAGGAAGGGCACGGTGTGGCGTTCGAAGCGCTGGGCCGGGAACTGGGTGATGAGGGTGTTGCCGAGGGTCTCGGCGGTGATGCCGGTGCTGTCGGAGACGAAGAACGCCACCGGGCAGGAGTCGGTCACGGGTGCCTCCGCTGTCTTCTCGTCGGGATGTCCGGTGGTCCGGGTGGGGGGGTGGGGTGGTGCCTGGTCCTGGCGCCGGCGGCACCAGGACCAGGGTGCTCACACGGCCGGCTGTGCTGTGGTGGCGGCCAGGGCCAGCCAGGTGTCCACGACGGCGTCGGGGTTCAGGGACACGGAGTCGATGCCCTGGCTCAGCAGCCAGGCGGCCAGCTCGGGGTGGTCGCTGGGGCCTTGGCCGCAGATCCCGACGTACTTGCCGCGGTCCTTGCAGGCGGTGATGGCCATTTCCAGCAGCTTCTTCACCGCCGGGTCGCGTTCGTCGAAGGAGCCCGCGACCAGGGCGGAGTCGCGGTCCAGGCCCAGGGTGAGCTGGGTGAGGTCGTTGGAGCCGATGGAGAACCCGTCGAAGTGCTCCAGGAACTGCCCGGCCAGCAGGGCGTTGGCCGGCAGCTCGCACATCATCACGATCTCCAGGCCCTCCTCCCCGCGCCGCAGTCCGTTGGCGGCCAGCAGCTCGATCACACCCTGGGCTTCGTCGAGGGTGCGCACGAAGGGGACCATGAGCTTGATGTTTCTCAGTCCCATGGTCGAGCGGACGTATCGGATCGCCTCGCACTCGAGCTCGAAGGCCGCCCGGAAGGCCGGGGACAGGTAGCGGGAGGCGCCCCGGAACCCGAGCATCGGGTTCTCCTCGGCCGGTTCGAACTCGGGCCCGCCGAGCAGGTTGGCGTACTCGTTGGACTTGAAGTCCGAGAGCCGGATGATCACCGGCTCAGGGGCGAAGGCCGCGGCGATCGTGGCGATGCCTTCGGCCAGGCGCTGGACGTAGTACTCGCGCGGTCCGGGGTAGGCGGCGATCCGTTCCCGGATCTGGGCGGCCACCCCGGGGTCCAGCTCGGGGGACCCGTTCTGCAGGGCGAGCAGGGCCAGGGGGTGGATGCCGATCTGGCGGTTGATGATGAACTCCAACCGGGCCAGGCCCACCCCATGGTGGGGCAGCTGGGCGAAGGAGAACGCCTGCTCGGGGGTGCCGACGTTCATCATCACTTTCAGCGGTGCTTCGGGCATCGCGCCCAGGGTGGTCTTCTCCACGGTGTAGTCCAGCAGACCCGCGTAGACCAGGCCCTCCTCGCCTTCCGCGCAGGAGACCGTCACCGGGTCCCCCTCGGCCAGCACCTCGCTGGCGTCCCCGGCGCCGACGACGGCGGGGATGCCCAGCTCCCGGGCGATGATCGCCGCGTGGCAGGTGCGCCCGCCGCGGTCGGTGACGATCGCGGCGGCCTTCTTCATGATCGGCTCCCAGTCCGGGTCGGTCATCGACGCCACGAGCACGTCGCCGGCCTGGAAGGAGGCCATCTGCTCGACCGAGGACAGCACCCGCACCCGCCCGGCCCCGATCCGTTGGCCGATGGCCCGCCCCTGGGCCACCACCGTGCCGGTCTCGTGGAGCCGGTAGCGGGCCACGGCCCCGGCCCCACGGCGGGATACCACGGTCTCGGGACGGGCCTGGAGGATGTAGAGGTGCCCGTCGATGCCGTCCAGGCCCCACTCGATGTCCATCGGGCGGCCGTAGTGGTCCTCGATCGCCACCGCGTAGCGGGCCAGCTGCTCCACCTGCGCATCGGTGAGGCTGAACCTCCCCCGCTGCGCCTGCGGCACGGGCACGAAACCCACGGTCTCCCCGAGCTCGGCGGAGTCGGTGTAGGTCATCTGCAGGGCCTTGTCCCCGAGCCCGCGCTTGAGCACCGCCGGGCGCCCGGCGGCCAGGGCCGGTTTGTAGACGTAGAACTCGTCCGGGTTCACCGCCCCCTGCACCACGGCCTCCCCGAGCCCGTAGGAGGAGGTGATGAACACCGCGTCGGTGAACCCGGACTCGGTGTCCATGGTGAACATCACCCCCGAGGCCCCGACGTCGGAGCGCACCATCCGCTGCACCCCGGCCGAGAGCGCGACCTCGGCGTGGGCGAAGCCGTGGTGGACCCGGTAGGCGATGGCCCGGTCGTTGTAGAGGGAGGCGAAGACGTCCTTGACCGCCGCCAGTACGTTCTCCACCCCGCGGATGTTGAGGTACGTCTCCTGCTGCCCGGCGAAGGAGGCGTCGGGCAGGTCTTCGGCGGTCGCACTGGAGCGCACCGCCCAGGACACCCCTGCCGGGTGGGTCCCGGCCACTTTCTCGTAGGCATCCCGGACCCCGGTCTCGAGTCCGTCCGGCAGCGGTGCGTTGCGGATCAGGGACCGGATGTGCGCACCGGCGGCGGCCAGGGCGGTCACGTCGGCGGTGTCCAGGCCCTCCAGGGTCTGGGCGATCCGCGTGTCCAGGCCGTCGGCAGCCAGGAACTGGCGGAACGCGGTGGCGGTGGTGGCGAAACCGCCGGGCACCTGCACCCCGGCGTTGCTGAGGTTGCGGATCAACTCGCCCAAAGAGGCGTTCTTGCCGCCGACCTCCTCGAGGTCGGAGAGGTCGATGTCAGTGAAAGGAAGGACAGAGGTCATGAAGGACTCCTTCGGTGGGCGCCGCCCGGGCGGGGTGCCAGTGGATCGGGGATCGGTTCTGCCCGCCGGCCCGGCCGCAGGAACATCAGCGGTCGGGACCGACCGGCTCCTGCCGGGGCAGGGGCCCAGGGCAGGGGACGGGGTGGTTCGGGGGCGGTGAAAGGTTCAGTTGGTGGGGCGCAGTACCAGCAGCAGGTCTCCACCGGTGACCTGGGTGACCCCGGTCAGTGCGACCCGGACGACGGTGCCGCCGGTGGGGGCGGTGATGGAGGCCTCCATCTTCATGGCCTCGATGGTGGCGACCTGCCCGCCGGCCTCGATGAGGTCACCTTCGGCGACCGTGACGGTCACGGCCCCGGCGAAGGGGGCGGCCACGTGGCCGGGGTCGGCGGGGTCGGCCTTCTCGGTCTCGGGCACCGAGGAGGTGATCGAGGTGTCGCGGACCTCGATCATCCGGGGCTGGCCGTTGAGGGTGACCATCACGGTGCGCATGCCCTTGTCGTCGGGCTCCGAGATGGCCTGCAGGGTCACCAGCAGCCGCACCCCTTTGCCGAGGGAGATCACGTGCTCCCGGTCGGAGGTCAGCCCGTAGAGGAAGTCCCGGGTGTGCAGCACGGTGACGTCGCCGTACCTGGCCCGGACCGCCTCGTAGTCCCGGGTCGGGCCGGCGAACAGCAGCCGGTTCAGCGTGGCCCGCCGGGTCGCGGAGTCGGCGGCCAACGCGGTCGAGTCCTCCTCGCTGAGCTCGGTGACCCCGACACGCACGGTGCGGCCCTCCAGGGCCTTGGAGCGGAACGGTTCGGGCCACCCGCCGGGGGGAGTGCCGAGCTCCCCGGCGAGGAAGCTGATCACCGAGTCCGGGATGTCGAACTTCTGGGGGTTGGCCTCGAACTCGGCCGGGTCCACGCCCATGCCCACCAGCTGCAGGGCGAGGTCGCCCACGACCTTCGACGAGGGGGTGACCTTGACCAGCCTGCCGAGCATGGCGTTGGCGGCGGTGTACATGTCCTCGATCGCCTCGAACCGCTCCCCCAGCCCCAGCGCGATGGCCTGCTGGCGCAGGTTCGACAGCTGCCCGCCCGGGATCTCGTGCCGGTACACGCGCCCGGTCGGGGCGGTGAGCCCGGACTCGAACGGGCCGTACATCCGGCGGATGACCTCCCAGTAGGGCTCGAGGGCGGTCGCGGCCTCCAGGGGGATGCCGGTGTCCCGGTCGGTGTGGGCCAGGGCGGCGATCAGCGCCGAGGCGGGCACCTGGGAGGTCGTGCCGGCCATCGAGGCCTCGGCCACGTCCACCGCGTCCACGCCCGCGTCGATCGCGGCCATCAGCGTGGCGAGCTGGCCGCCGGCGGTGTCGTGGGTGTGCAGGTGCACGGGCAGGTCGAAGCGCTCCCGCAGGGCCGT
>NZ_MKJW01000162.1:0-9471 GCF_001942375.1 Kocuria sp. CNJ-770 | reverse complement strand
AAGATCTACGCCACCGGCGGCGTCCTCGTCCCCTCCGAACACCACATCGGCGCCTTCCACGACTGGATCACCGAAAAGATCGGCGACGTCGTCCCGGTTACCAGCCCGCAGCGCCAGGAGAAGGTCCAATGAGCACCGACGACAATCGCACTGACCCGGTGTCCGCCGAGGATCCGGCGGCACAGCCCGCGACGGCACCCGTGGACGACACGACCCTGCTGCACGAGGCCGAGGCCGAGGAGGTCGCGATCCTCGACGAGCTGAAGGACGGTGTCGCCGAGCGGCGGAAGTCCTTCCGCGCCGGCCTGGAAGGGCTCGACCGGACGATCTTCGTGGTCACCGGAGCCCTCGTCGTCGCGTTCGTGCTGTGGGGCTTCCTCAACACGGAGAGCCTGTCCAACGCCTCGACGGTGGCGCTGGAATGGGTGCTGCACAGCACCGGATGGATCTTCGTGCTGCTGGCCTCCCTGTTCGTGGTCTTCGTCCTCTGGCTGGCGATCGGTCGCTTCGGCAACATCCCGCTGGGCCAGGACGGCGAGCGTCCCGAGTTCCGGACGGTCTCGTGGATCTCGATGATGTTCGCCTGCGGCATGGGCATCGGCCTGATGTTCTACGGCGTCGCCGAGCCGCTCTACCACTACATCTCCCCGCCGCCGGCCACGGCCGACGCGCAGACGGCCGAGGCGATCGAGGCCGCGATGGCCACGTCGCTGTTCCACTGGACGCTGCACCCGTGGGCGATGTACGCGGTGGTCGGCATCGCCATCGCCTACGGCACCTTCCGCCTGGGCCGCAAGAACCTGCTCTCCGAGGCCTTCGTCTCGATCTTCGGGCGCCGGGCCGTGGACGGCATCGGCGGGAAGATCATCAACATGCTCGCCATCTTCGCGACCGTCTTCGGGACCGCCGCGTCCCTTGGCCTGGGCGCCCTGCAGATCGGCAGCGGCCTGCAGTTCAACGGCGTCGTCGGCGAGGTGACCACCCCGATGCTGGTGGCCGTCATCGCGGTGCTGACGTTCTGCTTCGTGGCCTCGGCCGTCTCCGGCATCGCCCGGGGCATCCAGTTCCTCTCCAACACCAACATGGTGCTGGCCGTCATCATGGCGGTCATCATCTTCGTCGTGGGCCCCACCGTCTTCATCCTCAACCTCATTCCCTCGGCGATCGGCTCCTACGCGCAGATGCTGCCGGAGATGTCCGCCCGCACGGAGGCGGTGGGCGGCGAGGACATGCGCGCCTGGCTGTCGGGGTGGACCATCTTCTACTGGGCCTGGTGGGTGTCCTGGACTCCCTTCGTGGGCATGTTCGTGGCCCGGATCAGCCGAGGCAGGACCATCCGCCAGTTCGTGGTGGGGGTTCTCCTGGTGCCCTCGCTCGTGTCCCTGCTGTGGTTCGCCGTCTTCGGCGGCACGGCCATCGACATCCAGCGCCGGGCCGACGCCACGCCGGATCCCGCCGACGGCATCGCGACGGTCGTGGACGGGTCCCCGACCATCTCCTTCGACAGCGCGATCTACGACATGTTCACCGGGCTGGACCTGCCGCAGGCCGTCACCGTCGGACTTGCCGTACTGGCCATGGTGCTCACCGGGATCTTCTTCGTCACGGGCGCCGACTCGGCGTCCATCGTGACCGGCTCGCTCAGCTCCCGGGGCAGCCTGGAGCCCTCCCGCCCGGTCATCGTCTTCTGGGGCGTGCTCATGGGAGGCGTCGCCGCGGTGATGCTGCTGGCCGGCGGCGACGATCCCGCAGCCGCGTTGGGCGGCCTGCAGCGGATGACGATCGTCTCCGCCCTGCCGTTCGTGCTGGTGATGTTCCTGCTGTGCGTCGCCCTGGCCCGGGATCTGCGCCGGGATCCCATGTGGTTGCGCAAGCGCCTGTCCGAGTCCGTGATGAACCGTGCGGTGCGCCATGCCGTCGACGAGTACGGGCACCAGAAGTTCACCCTGGTCACCCGGGAGAGCACGGATCCGCACACGGCCCAGTTCCAGGCGGTGGACGCCACGGCCGCCGGTCAGCCGATCTACGCCCCGCAGAACGGGCAGAACGGGCACACCAGCCGGAGTCGGAAGAAGGAGAGCAACCCGTCCTGACCGAGCTGCCGGACCGGGGCACCGGACCGGCCCAGCACTTCCACGCACCACTCCGGCCGCCGAGACCGCTCGGCGGCCGGAGTCATGCCCGGAGCACGAAATCCGCTATTGGCTACCATGGAGTCATGTCCTCCTCCGATCCCAGACCCCTGATCGCGTCCGATGCCTCGAAGGAGCAGACCACGACCGACGGCGTGACCCCCGGCGGAGTCCAGTCCGTCGACCGCGCCATCACGGTGCTCGAGGTCCTCGCCCGCACCGGCGGCTCGACGGTGACCGAGGTGGCCGCGGAGCTGGGCGTGCACAAGTCCACGGCGTCCCGGCTGCTCGGCGCGCTGGAACTCCGGGGCCTGGTGCACCACCCGAGCGACGGCAGCCGGTACGAGCTCGGCTTCGGCATCCTGCGGCTGGCCCACGCGATCCCCGGCCGTCTGAGCGTGGTCGCCGAGGCACGCGACGAGATCCGCCGCCTCGCGAGAACCCACTCCGAGACGGTCAACCTGGCGGTCCTGCGCGAGGGGCAAGCCGTCAACGTGGACCAGGAGATCGGGCCGTCCTCGCTCGGGACCCACGACTGGATCGGCAGCCTCACCCCCCTGCACGCCACGTCCAGCGGCAAGGTGCTGCTGGCCGGCCTGCCGTCCGACGAGCGAGCCCGTATCCTCCGCGCCCAGGGAATGCCCACGCTCACCGCCCGCACGATCACGTCGCGGAAGCAGCTGGAGCGGCAGCTGATCGATGTGGCCGCACGGGGCTACGCCACCGTGTGCGAGGAGTTCGAGATCGGGCTGAACGCGGTCGCCGTGCCGGTGCGCGACCATCTCGGCTCGGTCATCGCCTCGATCAGCGTCTCGGGTCCGGCCTTCCGGTTCACCGAGGAGAAGATGGCCGAGCTCGTCGAGGACCTCAAGCAGGCGGGCGAACGGGTCAGCAGGCGTATGGGGTACGTCCCCGTCGACAACCCCGAGTAGGAGGGCCCTCATCGCGGGGGATCGTGACGATCTGGCCGCGTTGTCCTGCATCACGCGTGGTGGGCGGCCCGCCCGTGCTTCCCCGGACGTCGTCGACGCCCGGGCCGCCGGCGGGCCGGAACCCGTCCACGGCGAGGAGGCCATGGCGTGGCTGCGGCTGCGCGACGGGGCCGCGCCTCGCACCGCGGAACCGCTGCGGGGATCCCGTGCCGAGCGGATCGCCCGCGGCACCGGATCCCCGCTCCGTCCACGTGGTCGACGAGTTCCCCATGACCCTCACCGGGACGGTCCGCGAGGTGGGGACGCAGGAGGCCCCGGTGCGGATGCTGGATCCGGAGGGCCGGCCCGGCCGCCGTCAGCGGGCCGCGGCGGGACCGCTCACCGGGTAGTCGAGCACCACGGCCCCGCCCGTGGCGTAGTTGGCCACGTCCGCGCCGACGGCGGCGCCCTCCGGCGAGGCCAGGGCCTCGCCCATGGCCTCGGCGTCCGCGAAGTCGGCCTCGAACACCGCGAAGTACGGGGAGCCGCCGGTGGCGGCCTTGACGTCCACGCTGTAGCGCCAGTCCAGCAGCCCGGGCAGCTGCTGCACCAGGGGAAGGTGGGTGGACTCGTAGTAGCTCACGAATGCCGCCCGGTCCTCGGGCTCGGGGTAGAGAACGATCATCTTGTGCACGGGGAGGGCCTCTCGGGTCACGGGGTGGCTGCGGTGCCACCGCCTGACCAGTGACCCTAGGCCATCCCGGGCCGCGAGGGGTCGGTGCGCGCCGGTCGCCCGCCGGCTGCCGAGGGCGTTCCGGGGCCGCCGGTCGCCCGCCGGCTGCCCGCCGGCTGCCGAGGGCGTTCCGGAGCCGCCGGTCGCCCGCCGGCTGCCTGCCGGCTGCCGAGGGCGTTCCGGGCCCCGCCGGTCTCGTCCCGGCCGCGTGGCCACCGGTCCCCCGCGCGTTTCCGGGGCTCAGGCGCGGAACGGGGCGACCATCGCCCGGACCGGCCGGTGCTCCTCCCTCGCGGCGTGCGCCTCGGCCGCCGCAAGGGAGGGGAGGTCGTGGGCGGAGCCGAGGACCACCGTGCGGTCGGTGATGCCGTTGGGCGCGTCCGCCCCGGTCTCGACCGGCCCCAAGCCGTGCATGACGAGCGGGGAGCATGACGGTGGGCGGCGGGACGTCGGCGTCGTGCAGCCGGGACGCGTCGGTGAGGTCCATGGCGACGGAGCGCACCGCGGACGAGCTCGCCCGGCACGGCTCCGAGCACCGCGATCCACGCCGGCCGGGACACCGACGGCAACGGCCCGCGCGGCGGCGGCGTTTCCTCGTTGCCGGACGCGCATCCGGCACGGGGGCGACGACGACGAGGTCAGGCTCTGGGCGGTGTCGGGGCGGATCGGTACGCTCGGGGTCACGGCCCCGGCCCGGGCCCCTCGAGTGGGCGGGAGAACGACCATGGACCTGAACGACGCACGGATCCTCGTGGTGGGCGCGACCGGCGTCCTGGGACAGCGGCTGTGCGAGCGGCTGGGCGAGCACACCGGCAATCTCGTGGTGACGGGCCGCTCGGCCGCGGACGCGGAGCAGCTGCGCGCCCGGCTGGGGGCACGCGCCGCGCACGCCCTGGACCTCGTGGACCACGACGAGGCCGCCGCGGTGGTGCGCACGGCGGCGGAGGAGCTCGGCGGGTTCGACGCCGTGGTGATCGCGACGGGCGTCGCCGCGTTCGGCCCCGCTGCCGAGGAGGACGAGGCGGTCGTGGAGGAGCTGTTCGAGGTCAACGCCCTCGGTCCGATGGCCGTGATCCGCGCCGCGCTGCCGCACCTCGTGGACGGCGGCGCGGTGGCGGTGCTCACCGGGGTGGTCGCGGAGCTGCCACTGGCCGGGATGGGCGCCTACGCCGCGAGCAAGGCAGCCATGGCCTCGTGGCTGGGCTCCCTGCGGCGGGAGCTGCGGCCCCGCCGGATCGCCGTGGTGGACGCCCGCCTGCCCCACATGGACACCGGGCTCGTGGACCGGGCGCTGGCCGGGCTCCCGCCCGCGCTGCCTCCCGGCCACAACATCGACGACGTCATCGCAGCCCTGGAGCGCGGCCTCGAGCGCGGGGCCCGCGAGGTCCGGATCGACTGACCCACCCGGACCACCCGCCCCGTCACCCCTCCCCAGCACTTCCTCCCCATCACCTCCTGCTCATCGCCCAGTCCCCACCCCTCGGTCGTCCATGCCCCCGCCACCGCCGAGTCCCCATCACTCGGCCGTCCATGCCTTCCACCGCCGAGTCCCCCACCATCCCCAGGCCCCCACCGCCAGTCCCCCACGTGGCGGCCCAGTCCCCACCTCATGCCAATCCCCCCAGAACGATCGAGGGGAATTGGCGCCTCATGTGGGACTCGGCGCTCTAAGACCACAGGGCTGGGGGACTCGGCGCATGAGGGGCCGGGACGGGAGGAGGCGGCGGCGCCAGGTCACAGGAGCAGGCGCGGCCAGTGCCTGGTGTCCCGCAGGAGCTGCCGGTCGTGGGTGGTCAGCACCACTGCGGCGGCCGTCGCCGCGAGCGCCTCGGTGAGCTCGTCCACCAGCGCCATCGAGAGGTGGTTCGTGGGCTCGTCCAGCAGCAGCAGGTGCGGCCGGGCGGCGAGCACCCGGGCGAGGTCCAGCCGCCGCCGCTGGCCGGCCGAGAGCTCGGCCGCCGGGCGCTGCCGGTCCCGGGCGTCGAGCAGCCCGAGCTCGGAGAGGGGCAGCACCTCGGCCTCGGCCAGCCGGCCGGCGAGCACGAGCCGGACCAGCTCCTGCTCGTACACCTCCTGGGCGGGCCGGGGATCGGGCCGCGGGCCCTCCTGGGCGAGCAGGCCGATGCGCAGCCCGGGGGCGGCCGCACGGGAGCCGGCGTCGGGAACCAGGCCGCCGGCGAGGACCTGCAGCAGGGTGGACTTGCCGGCCCCGTTGGGACCACGGACCACCAGCCGGTCCCCGGAGCCCAGCGCCACGTCCACGGGCCGGGGCAGCCGCCCCGCCACCGCGATGCCCTGCGCCCGCACCAGCTCGGCGCCGGGCAGGGCGGGCAGCTCGGGCACGGACAGCACCAGGGGTGGCTCGGGGACGTCCACCCGGTGCCGGTCCAGGTCCTCCTGCCGGCGGTGCACCGAGCGCACCAGGCCGGGGGCCCGGGTGGCGCGGGTGTGCTTGCCCGTGCCCTTCTCCGGCCGCCACCCGTCGACCAGCCGGGACCGGGCGCGGGCGAGGTCGTCGCTGAGCCGGCCGTGCTCGGCCAGCTGCTCCTGGTGCTCGCGCAGCCACCGGGACCGCGCGGCCGTGCGCCCCGCCCGCCAGCCGGCCAGTCCGCCGCCGTACCAGCGCGGGCGGCCGTCCCGGCTGGGGTCGAGGTCCAGGACGGTGTCCACCACCTGGCCCAGCAGCTTGCGGTCGTGGCTGACCAGGACCACGCCGCCGCGGAACTCGCGCAGCGCCGCGCCCAGGTGCGCCAGCCCCGCGGCGTCGAGGTGGTTGGTGGGCTCGTCGAGCAGCAGGAGGTCGTGGACGGTGCCCAGCAGGCAGGCCAAACGCACGCGGTAGCGCTGGCCCACGGACAGGGTGGCGAGCACCCGGGAGCGGTCGGTCACCGCCCCCAGGGCCTGGAGGGCGAGGTCCACCCGCCGGTCGGCGTCCCAGGCGTCGAGGGCCTGGGCGTCCGTCAGGGCCCGGGCGTAGGCCTCGTCGGCGCCGGGGGCTCCGGCGGCCAGGGCGCGGGCCGCGTCCTGCACCTCGGCCACCGCGGCGTGCTCGGCGGCGAGCTCGGAATCGAGCAGGTCGCCCACGGTGGCCTCGGCGGGCACGGGCAGCTCCTGGTCCACCACCGCCAGCGTCCCGGTGCGGCGCACCGTGCCGGCGTCCGGGGCGAGGGCGCCGGAGAGCACGCCGAGCAGGGAGGTCTTGCCGCGGCCGTTCTCCCCCACCACCCCCAGCCGGGTGGTGGGGGTGACGGTGAGGTCGAGCCCGTCGAGCACGAGTCGGGGGCCGCGGCGCAGGCGGACGCCGCGGCGACCAGCTGGGCCTGCTCGCCCGCGGGCAGGGGAGGACGGTGGGCGGGGGTCGTGGACATGCTTCCTCCGGGCTGCGGAGCCGCGCTGCCGGACGGGCCGGGCTCCTCGGGACGGGACGGGTGGGCAGGAAGGGGACCCGCCGCGGCACGTGCGGCGGCGGGTGCGCGGGACCCGTCAGCGGAAGAAGTGGTGATGCATGGTGGAGCCAGGATAGACCCGGATCAGTTCCGCGGCGAGGCCGCCGACCCGTCGCGGAGCACCCCGGCCGTCAGCGCCGCGACGAGGGCGAAGACCGGCACCACCACGAGGGCGGCCCGCAGCCCCACGGCGTCGGAGAGCATCCCGATGGCCGGGGACAGGCTCAGAAAGCTGATCCGCATCAGCCAGCTGACCAGCGCCAGGCCCGTCCCGGTGCGCAGTCCCGGGATGTCGTCGGCGGCGTGGAAGGCGGCGGGCACGAGGGTCGCACAGCCGAAGCCGGCCACCGCGAAGCCTGCCACCGCCACGGCCGGGACGGGGGCGAGCACCACCAGGAGCAGGCCGAGCGCGCTGAGGGCGGCGCCGGCCCGGGCCACGGCGACCCGGCCCCAGCGGTCGGTCAGGGGGTCCCCGAGCACCCGGCCCACGAACTGGGCAGCCATCAGCGCGACCAGGCCCAGCCCGGCGGTGGCCAGCGGGGCGCCCAGCTCGGCGTTGAGGTAGACCGCCGACCAGTTCATCCCCGCGTCCTCCACCATGACCCCCGCCATCGCGATCAGGGCCACGGGCAGGAGGCTGACGACGACGATGCGCCCGGCCGACCGGTGCCCGGCCCCGGCCCGCCGCCGCTCCGGCGCGGTGCCCGCCGGGTCCCCGGGCTCCGGCTCCGCAGGGTCGGCCACCGTGCGCAGGGCCGTGCCCTCGGCCGGGGTCAGCGCGGAGCGCAGCGCCACCAGGGCGACCACGCTCCACACGAGCCCGCTCACCGGGAGGTGCCACCCGAGCGGGACGCCGAGGGCGAGCGCCGCGGCGCCCATCAGCCCGCCGAGCACCGCGCCCAGGCTCCAGAGGGCGTGCAGGGAGTTGATGACCGAGCGGCCCCGGGCCCGCTGCACCTCCATCCCCTGGGCGTTCTGGGCGGTGTCCACGTGGGCGTCCAGCGCCCCGCCCAGGAACATGGCCGCGAGGAACACGACCACCCCGGCCTGCGTGCCGGCGCCCAGCCCGGCGCCGGCCCCGGCGGCGGCCAGGCACACGGCGAGCAGCACGGTGCCCAGCGCCGCGACGTGCCCGGAGCCGAAGCGGCGGATGGCCCGGGCCGGGAGAGCGCCCACCAGGATCGCCCCGAGCGGGAACGCCACCACGAGGAACCCGTACAGGGTGTTGGAGAGGCCGAACGCCTCCTTGACCTCCGGCAGGCGGGGCAGGAGGTTCGCGTAGAGGGCGCCGTTGGTGAGGAAGAAGGCGGACACCGCGATCCGGGCGCGCCGGACCCGTGCGGGGTCGAAGGTGGTGGTCTGCAGGGTCACGCCCTGAACTCTATGGGGTGCCCGCCCCGGTGCGGACGCCATCCGGCCGGAAAGCCTTCTACCGTGGACCCATGAGCACCCCACCCATCATCAGCGCCCGGGGGCTGAGCAAGAGCTTCCGCGGGCCCGGCGGCCGGATCGTCGACGCGGTGCGCGACCTGACCATGGACGTGGCGCCCGGAACGCTGACCGCGTTCCTCGGGCCCAACGGTGCGGGCAAGTCCACGTCCCTGCGCATGCTCACCACGCTGCTGCGGCCCACCGGCGGCACCGCCACCGTGTGCGGGTTCGACATCGCCCGGCAGCCGGCCGAGGTGCGCGCGCGCATCGGCTACATCGGGCAGAAGAACGGGGCCGGGCAGTACCAGCGGGTGGGCGACGAGCTGCTCAGCCAGGGCGCGCTCTACGGGCTGGGCCGGGCGGAGACGCGGCGCCGCGCGGACGAGCTCGTGGAGGCGCTCGGCCTCGGGGAGCTCGTGCGCCGGCCCACGATGAAGCTCTCCGGCGGCCAGCGCCGGCGCGTGGACATCGCCCTGGGCCTGATCCCCGGCCCCCAGCTGCTCTTCCTCGACGAGCCCACGACCGGGCTGGACCCGCAGTCCCGGGCGAACCTGTGGGAGCACATCCTCGAGCTGCGCCGGCGCTACGGGTCGACCCTGTTCCTCACGACCCACTACCTGGACGAGGCGGACCAGTTCGCCGAGCGGGTCATGGTCGTGGACCGGGGCCGGATCATCGCCGACGACACCGCGTCCCGGCTCAAGAGCGACCTCGCCGGCGACCGGATCACCCTGACCGTGGACGCCGCCCCGGACGCGGCGGCGGCGGCGGTCCGGGCCGCGGCCCGCGCCGCCGGGCCGGCCGCCGCGCCGGAGGCG
>NZ_MKJW01000161.1:0-9496 GCF_001942375.1 Kocuria sp. CNJ-770 | reverse complement strand
CGGCGCCCGGGCCGGGCCTCCCGCCCGGCCCGCCCGGCCCGAGGTCCTCCCCCGGTCCCGTCCCCCGGGGATCCTCCTCAGGGTCTGCCCCGGCGGCGCCGCCGCGCAGCGGCGCGAACGGCGGCTCCCGCTCCAGCCACGGGCCCACCACGTAGCCCACGACCGCCCCCACGGCCACCTCCGCCCCAAACCACAGCAGCACGTCCGGACCGTGCGGGCCGATCACCGTGAGCCGGCCCAGCCCGAGCGAGCCCTGCGCCTGCCAGCTCAGCAGCATCGCCAGCACGCCCGCGACCGCGCCGATGAACAGCGCGGTCAGCAGCGTGGAGAGCGGGAAGGTGATCCAGCGGGCGGGCAGCCGGATGGCCATCCAGTCGTCGAGGTGGTTCTCGCCCTCCCGCAGGAACCACCAGCCGGCGAGCACCCCGGCCAGCACCGGCAGCACGACCACGACCGCCGACCAGGACGGCAGCTCGCCGGGGGGCAGCGCGGCCAGGGCCGGGAGCAGCGGGACCGGCCCGGTCTGCGTGCCCAGCGGTGACGTGTGCGTGCCGTCCCCCACCTCGAAGCCCGCGCCGGTGGCCCACGCGAGGGCGTAGACCGCGAGGTTCGGCAGGTAGCCCAGCTGCAGGCCCGTCAGGGCGGTGTCCCCCGGGGCCCCGGTGCCCAGCCGCTGGTAGACGTTCACCACGTCGTTCCAGTTCCACAGCAGCGCGGCGGCCAGCAGCGCCGCCCCGGCACCGACCCCGGCGACGGCCGCGACGAAGCCCGCCCGCAGCACCGCCCACACGTAGGAACCGGCCCACCGCGAGTACTGGCTCGTGCGCTCGACCCACGCGGCGGCGTTGACGCCGATCAGCCCGGGCAGGGAGCGGGAGGCCCGGTACGCCCCGACGAACGCGCCCAGGGCCACCGGCACGAGGGGGAACACCGCGGCGGCGGCCGGTCCCGCCGCGATCTCGCCGGTCCCGAAGAGCAGCGCGGCCACGGCCCCCGCGGCGGAGTACACCGCGAGCCCGCTCAGGTACGGCTGCCAGAACTGGCCCTCCCAGCAGGCCCGTGCCAGCCGCCGGCCGGCGTGCCAGGCCAGCACGAAGGGCACGAGCGTCAGGCCCAGCGGGACGAGGTTGACGGTCCCGGTGGTCGCGGGCAGTCCGGCCCCGGGGTCCAGGGCGACCTGCAGCGGGGTGAGGTGGGCCAGCAGCCACACCTGGCCGGAGAGCACGAAGCTGCCGGTCAGCCCGAGCGAGTCGAAGCCGTCGGCGAGCCACACCATGAGAACGGTCAGCAGGATCAGCAGGTAGGAGACCACGGCCACGGAGCCGAGCTCCACCACGCCCTGCAGCCACAGCGGCATGGGCACGCCGCGGCGGTCGGTGGACGGGGCGGGGGAGGAAGAGCCTAGGGAGTTCATCACCGCCCATCTTCCCACGCCTCCGGGGCCCGGGCCGAGGCTTCACGGGGCCTTCACCGGCGGGCCACGTGCCGCTCCCCCGGCGGACGCCCGTGCCGGGAAGGCTCGGCGCCATGAGAGTCGCCGTGGTCGCCGAACAGTTCCTCCCCCACCTCAACGGTGTCACCCACTCGGTCCTGCGGGTGGTCGAGCAGCTGAGCGCCCGCGGGCACGACGTCGTGGTCCTGGCGCCCTCCTACGACCCCGCGCCGCTCGGGCGCCTCGCCGAGGACGTCGTCGAGGGCCTCGACGGCGTGCCGGTGCACCGGCTGCCGGCCCTGCCGCTCACCGGCTATCCCGACGTGCGCGTGGCCGGCGGCACCGTGGCCCGGGTGCGCCGGCACCTGGAGCGGTTCCGCCCCGACGTCGTCCACGTCGCCTCCCCGTTCGTCCTCGGCCGGCGGGCGATCCTCGCGGCCCAGCAGCTCGGCGTGCCGGCCGTGGCCGTGTACCAGACGGACGTGCCCGGCTACGCGGCGAAGTACGGAGCGCCCTTCCTCGAGCAGCTCCTGTGGGGGCACGTGCGGAGCATGCACAACGCCGCGGCCCTGACCCTCGCCCCCTCCTCCTCGGCGGTGGCGCAGCTCACCGCGCACGGGGTGCGCGACGTGCACCTGTGGCGGCGCGGCGTGGACACCGCCCGCTTCTGCCCGCGGCACCGCGACGAGCGGTGGCGGGCGGAGGTCGCGGGCGGCCGCCGGATCGTGGGCTACGTGGGCCGGATCGCCCCGGAGAAGCAGGTCGAGGACCTCGCCGCGGTCGCGGACCTGCCCGGCACCCGCCTCGTCGTGGTGGGGTCCGGGCCGGAGGAGGAGGCGCTGCGGCGCCGCCTGCCGGACGCGCACTTCACGGGTCGCCGCTCCGGGGCCGAGCTCGCCCGCATCATGGCCTCCCTCGACGTGTTCGTGCACCCGGGCGAGTTCGAGACCTTCTGCCAGACCGTGCAGGAGGCCATGGCCTCGGGGGTGCCGGTGGTGGCCACGGGCCGGGGTGGTCCGGTGGATCTCGTCGACTCCTCCCGCACCGGCTGGCTCTACCCGCCGGGGGACCTCGCGGCGCTGCGCGGGCACGTGGCCGACCTGCTCGGCGACGAGGCGAAGCGGGCCGCCTTCGGGGCCGCCGCGCACGCCGCCGTGCAGGGCCGGACCTGGGACGTGCTGGTCGGGCAGCTGATGGAGCACTACGACCGGGCCGTGGCCCTGGGCGCCCGCGGCCCGCGCCACCGCCGGACCGTCTGAGGCCTATCCCCGGGCGGGGACCGCGTCCAGCACGGGCACGCCCGTGCCGGCGTACCGTCCGGGCTCGGCGCTGAGCACCGTCAGCCCGTGCACCAGGGCGGTGGCCGCGGTCAGACCGGCCACCGGGTCGGCCGTCCCCGCGGCGCCGAGAGCGCCCCACGCCCGGCTCACCGCGGCGTCCACGGGGAGCACACGGTCCGGGAAGCGCGCTTCCAGCTGCTCGGTCCACGGCGTCTCGTCGGGCCGGTCCGACAGCAGCTCCCCCAGCACCAAGGCGGACAGGAACAGCCGCCGGTGGCCGTGCCGGCGCAGGGCGGCGGTCAGCTCGGGCGCGCGCTCCGGGGTGCGCACGCCGAGCAGCACGGAGCGGTCCAGGAGCAGGTCCATGGCGTGGATCCTCCGCCGGTCCTCAGGCCGCGGCGGCGAGGCGGCCGCGGACGGGCGCCAGCAGGAAGTCCACGAACTCCGTGCGCGCCTGAACCACCCGGGCGTAGTCGTCGATGCTCATCGCCGCGCAGCCGAGCACGGCCGGAGCCTCGGGAACGGGGGCGGGCCCACCCGGACGGGCGGCGACGACGGTGGGAAGGGCGTCTGACATGACCAGGATCCTTCGGGCGCTCTTGCTCGCAGCGGGTGCCGCCACGGCGGCGATGCGAGCCGCTTCGTCATCCGAACCACCCGTGAACATGGGGTTGGTGCCCGGTCTAGTCGGAGCTTGGCGACCGGATCTCTTGAAGCTGCCCCCATTCAACCACATCCTCCCCGCCGGGTCCCGCCCGGCCGGTGGGGCCGGGCGTGTGAGCCGACCTTCCCCGTCCCGTCACCGCGGCGACACCTCGCCGACACATCGTTGCGCTGGAATGGGCTTCGAGTACCCGGGCGGCCCCGGCATTGCGGCCGACATCACGGTTCGGTCACACAAGTCATGGCCGTCTTGCCGGTCTGTCGGAGGCGCGGGGTAGCCTGGATCTGCTTCTCGAGATGCGGCATCCGCGTGCTCGACGGAGGGCGCACCGCCTTCCGGAGGGACCGCGGAGGGGCTCCGACCCGCTGTGCGCCAACCCGATGTTCCCGGGTGGATCGGATGACGAAGCGGCGGGCAACGGCATCGGATGCCCGCAAGAACGTCAGGAGAAAACATGACCATGTCCGAAGAAAGAATCACTTCCACCACCGATCAGCGGGAGGAATGGGTCGACGTCACCGTCACCGCCCTCCCCGATCTGCACCTCGTCCGGATCACCTCGACGGACGGCGACGTGCAGGAGTACCTCAGCGCGGAGGCCGACGACCTCGCCGCCGCGGCCGAGCACACGGCGGGCACCGCGCAATGGTGCGCCAAGTACCGCCAGCTCCTCGTCCCCGGCGCCCTGGCCGCGACCGGGCGGCACCCGTTCTTCAAGCTCCACCCCGCGTCCCTCCCGCTGTCGGCGTAGTCGGCGGGCCGGACACGACGAAGGCCGCAGCCCGATGGGCTGCGGCCTTCGTCGTGCGGTCGGCGCCACGGCGCCGGACGTCCGGGAGCCGCCGTCGCGCGTGCGGCGCCGTGGCCCTCGGCGGAGCGGCTCCCGCGGCGCGGCGGCTCACTCCAGGCCGTAGTCCCCGGCCGAGCCCCAGCCCTCCCCCGCCTCGTCGGCGGAGCCGTCCAGCTCCCACTCGCAGACCTCGAGCTCGAAGGGCACGGAGACGTCGAGCTCGGCGTCGGAGACGCGGTTCACCACGAAGGGGTCCTCCTCGTCCGGCGGACGGGACGAAACGGGTCCGGTCATGCGAGCTCCTCCCGGTCGGCGACGGCACGAGATCCGACGGCACGACATCCGGCGGCGCGGCACCCACCGGCGCCGCGTGCGAGAGTCCGCAGGCTGTTGCCGGCGGAACGACAGAACCGCCGCCGGGCGCAGGCCCGGCGGCGGTTCTGGACGATCAACGGGCCCGTGAGCCCTTCGAGGAGAACGTCAGGAGATGACGGTGATGTTCGCGGCCTGGGGGCCCTTGGGGCCGTCCTGGGTCTCGAACTCGACGCGGTCGTTCTCGTTCAGGGAGCGGAAGCCGCCCGAGTTGATCGCGGAGAAGTGGGCGAAGACGTCCTTGGAGCCGTCCTCGGGGGTGATGAAGCCGAAGCCCTTGTCAGCGTTGAACCACTTGACGATACCGGTAGTCATGGTGAGACCTGATCTTTCGTGAGATGAACGTTTCCCGACGTTCGAGAAACACAAGAGTTGTGATGCGTGGAAAACGTCTTCTCAGAAAAACTGCTGCACCCGGATGGGCCGAACTGCTTGAAATACAAAAACGACAACCTCAACAACTTCGCTCCACTGTACACGAGTTCCGGCGCCCCGCCACCCCGGTGCGGGGCGCCGGACGCGGCCGCCGGCTCCGGCCGGCGGCGTGCCGCTCAGCCCGCGAGCAGCTCGTCGGCGATCGCGCGCACCCGCGCCCGCTCCTGCGGGTCCGGGGGGAAGACGTCGGCGGCGTCGGCGAACCACACGCCGTCGGCCAGCAGACGCACGGCCAGCAGACGGGTGCGCTGCTCGACGGGCAGGTCGTCGGGGAGGTCCACCCAGGGGGCGATCCGCTCCACCCAGTGCTTCTTCAGCTTGGCCCGCAGCCGCTGGTCGGTGAGCATCACGAGGTCGGTCTCGTCCACCTCCCCGGACAGGCACCAGTCCAGGTAGGCGCGCACGCGCTCCTCTGCGGGCACCTGCTCCGGCGGGGCGGACAGGCGCCGGGCCATCTCCGCGTCCCAGCCGTCCAGCACCCGGTCCACCAGGGCGAACATGAGCGCCTCCTTGGTCCGGAAGTGGTACATCACCCCCGGCTTGCTCAGCCCCACCCTGCGGGCGGTCGACTCCAGGGACACCGTGCCGCCGCTGCGCACGAGTTCGAGGGCGCCGTTCAGGATGCGGTCGCGGCTGGAGGAGTTCATGCACCCCACTTTACCAACCGGAAGGTTGGTGACACCATGTGACGCAGGCCGCTGTCCCGTCCAGGCGGAACAGCGGCCGTCGCGGGGACGACGACGTCCCGCTCCCGCCCGGTCCGCCCGGACCGGTGTGCGGGCGACCCCACGAGATCCGGACCACCCTTCTCAGGAGGACCCGACATGACCGCTGCCCCGTCCACATCCGCCCCCGAGAGCGAGGTCCGCCGGGTGCGCGGACCCACCCCAAGGTCAACCGCGCCGTCTTCGCCGGCTCCGGCGTGAGCATCGTCCTGTTCTCCCTCTGGGCGATCCTGGCCCCCGCGCAGGCCTCCACGGTGATCGGCGCCGTGGTCGGCTGGATCGCGACCAACATGGGCTGGTTCTACGTGCTCACCGCCGCCGTGGTGACGGCCTTCGTGGTGGTCGTCGCGGTCTCGCGCGAGGGCACCATCAAGATGGGCCCGGACCACTCGAAGCCGCAGTACAACCTGTTCACCTGGACCGCGATGCTCTTCGCGGCCGGGATCGGGATCGACCTGCTGTTCTTCTCGGTGGCCGAGCCGGTCACCCAGTACTACGGTCCCCCGGCCGGCGAGGGCGGGACCATGGAGGCGACCCGCATGGCCGTGGTGTGGACGCTGTTCCACTACGGCGTGATCGGCTGGGCCATGTACGCCCTGATGGGCATGGCCTTCGGCTACTTCGCCTACCGGTGGAACATGCCGCTGAGCATCCGCTCGGCCCTCTACCCGCTGATCGGCAGGCGGGTGCACGGCAGAGCCGGGGACGCGGTCGACATCGCCGCGCTGCTGGGCACGATCTTCGGCGTGGCGACCTCCCTGGGCATCGGCGTCGTCCAGCTCAACTACGGCCTGTACCTGCTGTTCGGGATCGAGGAGGGCGTCGCCGCGCAGACCGCCCTGATCGTCGTGGCCGTGGTCATGGCCACCGCCTCCTGCGTCTCCGGCGTGGACAAGGGCATCCGCCGCCTCTCCGAGCTCAACGTCCTGATGGCCGTGGCCCTCGTGGCCTGGGTGCTGCTCGCCGGGCGCACGTCCTTCCTGCTCGACGCCACCGTGAAGAACCTCGGCGACTACGTGGCCGAGCTGCCCTCCATGGCGCTCGACACCTTCGCCTACACCGGGGCGGCCGAGTGGATGGCCGGCTGGACCCTGTTCTTCTGGGCCTGGTGGATCGCCTGGGCGCCGTTCGTGGGGCTGTTCCTGGCCCGGATCTCCCGTGGCCGCACGCTGCGCGAGTTCGTGGTCGCGACCCTGACCGTGCCGTTCGTGTTCATCCTCATCCTGGTCTCGGTCTTCGGCAACAGCGCCCTGGAGATCGTCACCGGCGGCGACGACGCGTTCGGACAGGCCGCCATGAACACCCCCGAGCGGGCCTTCTACTCCCTGCTCGAGCAGTACCCCGGCGCGCCGCTGCTCATCGCGCTGGCGACCCTGTCCGGGCTGCTGTTCTACGTCACCAGCGCCGACTCCGGGGCGCTCGTGATGTCCACGTTCACCTCGACCATCCAGGACCCCACCCAGGACGGGCCCAAGTGGCTGCGCGTGTTCTGGGCCGCGGCCACCGGCCTGCTGACCCTGGCGATGCTGCTCGTCGGCGGGGTGCCGACCCTGCAGGCAGCCACCCTGATCATCGGCCTGCCCTTCTCGATCGTGATGTACCTCGTGATGATCGGGTTCTGGAAGGCCCTGCGCGCCGAACGCTCCCAGCGCGAGGGCCGCTCCGCGACCCGTCGCTCCGTGACGGCCTCCCGCACCCCGGGACCCGACAGCCAGTGGCGGCGCCGGCTCACCCGCATCGGCTCCTTCCCGGGCCCGCGGGCGGTGCGCCGCTACGAGGAGCAGGTGCTGGCCCCCGCCCTGGCGGAGGTCGTCGAGGAGTTCTGCGCCCAGGGCCACGCCGCCGAGCTGTCCAGCTCGGAGGTCGGCTACCAGGAGCTCTCCGAGTACACGCTGACCGTGCCGATGGGCGACGACCGGGACTTCTGCTACCAGATCTACCCCGTGGCCACCCCGGTCCCGGCCTTCGGCGGGTTCCGCACCAACCCCGACTCGGACCTCTACTACCGCCTCGAGGTCTTCAACGAGACCGGCTCGCAGGGCACCGACGTCATGGACTGGAACCGCGAGCAGCTCATCAACGACGTCCTCGACAACTGGGAGGCCCACCTGGCCTTCCTCAGCATCCACACCGGCCCGTCCAAGATCCAGGCCGGCGCCGAGGGCCACCCCGACTGGTCCACCGACATCCACGACGTGCCGACGGGGCAGACCCCCGCGGTGACGAAGGAGGCACACCCGTGACCGCGACCCTGTTCATCGACGGACGCTGGCAGACCGCCGCCGCCGGCGGCACCCGCACCATCGTCTGCCCCGCCGACGGCACCGAGGTCGGCGTCGTGGCCGAGGCCACGGCCGAGGACACCGAGCGCGCCATCGCCGCGGCCCGCCGGGCCTTCGACGACGGCCGCTGGTCCTCGGTGCCCGGCCCGCAGCGCGGGGACCTGCTGCTGCGGGTCGCCGACCGCCTGCGCGAGCGCCGGGACGAGTTCGCCCGCGCCGAGTCCCTGGACACCGGCAAGCGCCTGGTGGAGTCCGGGATCGACATGGACGACATCGCCGCGTGCTTCACCTGGTTCGGCAAGAACGCCGCCGAGCAGGCCGGCCGCGTCGTCGACGCCGGGGACCCGGCCGTGGTGTCCAAGGTCG
The DNA here is from genome assembly GCF_001942375.1 of Kocuria sp. CNJ-770. Taxonomy (NCBI): domain Bacteria; kingdom Bacillati; phylum Actinomycetota; class Actinomycetes; order Micrococcales; family Micrococcaceae; genus Kocuria; species Kocuria sp. CNJ-770. The sequence goes on along the minus strand of NZ_MKJW01000161.1, from coordinate 1,150 downwards.
TCACCGAGCCCGTGGGCGTGTGCGGGATGATCACGCCCTGGAACTACCCGCTGCTGCAGGCCGCCTGGAAGATCGCCCCGGCGCTGGCCGCGGGGTGCACCTTCGTGCTCAAGCCCGCCGAGCTCACCCCGCACACGGCGGTCCTGATGATGCAGGTCCTCCAGGAGGTCGGCCTGCCCGACGGCGTGGCCAATCTCGTGCTCGGCGCCGGCGCCGAGGCCGGCGCGCCGCTGGCCGACCACCCGGACGTGGACCTGGTCTCCTTCACCGGCGGGGTGCTGACCGGCCGCGCGATCGCCGCCGCGGCCGCGCCCACCGTGAAGAAGATCGCCCTGGAGCTGGGCGGGAAGAACCCCAACGTGGTCTTCGCCGACGCCGACTTCGACGCCGCCGTGGACAACGCCCTCAACGGCGCGTTCGTGCACTCCGGCCAGGTCTGCTCCGCCGGGGCGCGGCTGGTGGTCGAGGAGTCGATCGCCGAGCGCTTCGTCGACGAGCTCGTCCGCCGCGCCGAGGGCATCCGCCTCGGCGGGCCCTTCGACGAGCAGGCCGAGACCGGCGCGCTGATCTCGGCCGCGCAGCGGGAGAAGGTGCACGCCTACGTCGAGCGCGCCCGCGAGCAGGGCGCCCGGATCCGCACCGGCGGCGGGTTCGCCACCGGCGCCTCCGCCGACGGCTCGCTGGACCTCGAGCGCGGCTTCTTCTACCGGCCCACGGTGATCGACCGCTGCACCCGCGAGATGGACTGCGTGCACAACGAGGCCTTCGGCCCCACCGTCACGGTCGAGACGTTCACGACCGAGGACGAGGCGGTGGAGATCGGCAACGACACCATCTACGGCCTCGCCGGGGCGGTGTGGACCTCCGACGCCGGGCGCGCCCAGCGGGTGGCCGCCCGCCTGCGCCACGGCACGATCTGGATCAACGACTTCCACCCCTACCTGCCGCAGGCGAGTGGGCGGGATGAAGCAGTCCGGCATCGGCCGCGAGCTCGGCCCCACCGGCCTGGGCGAGTACCAGGAGCTCAAGCACGTCTACCAGAACACCGCCCCCGCCGTGACCGGCTGGTTCGCCGCCCGATGACCGGCGCCCGCCGCGGACCGCCCCCGCCGTGACCGGCTGGTTCGCCGCCCGATGACCGGCGCCCGCC
>NZ_MKJW01000160.1:0-9507 GCF_001942375.1 Kocuria sp. CNJ-770 | reverse complement strand
TCCGCTCGGCGAGCAGCGCCGCGGAGAGGGTGCCGAGCACGCGCGCCCCGGACCCGCCGCGCCGGGCCGCGCCCGCGAGCCCCACCCCGAGGGCGGTCTCGGTGCCGGCCAGGGCCAGCAGGAGCTCGGGCCGGCGCACGAGGGCCCGCTGGTAGCGGGCGATCAGCCCGTCCCCGGTGGGCTCGATGGTGAGACCGTGCAGGAGCGCGGCGCCCACGGCCGCGGGCTCGTAGTGCTCGGCGCCCTCGAGCTCGGTGATCTCGCGGCTGCCCTCCACGACCTTGGCGGCCAGCGCGGGCAGGCCGAGCAGCTGCAGCACGGACTCCAGCACGAGGTCGGTGGACTCGCCCAGCACGTAGTTGCGCAGCCGGTTCGTCTCGGCCGGGTCGAGGTCGAAGACCGAGGCGACGGACTCGGTCTGCAGCTCCGAGGTGCCGCCGGCGCACAGCCGGACCAGGTCGCGCTCGAAGCGCCCGGCCGGTGTCTCCTCCGCCTCCGCGCCGGCCCCGCCGGTGGGCCGCCACTCCGGGCCCCACTCGAGGGCGCACACGGCGTCGGCGGCCTCCAGGTCGGTGACGGACGCCGGGTCCTCCCCGGCGAGCAGGACCTCGAAGGAGCGGGTGGCCCCGTCCGAGGAGAGCGCCACGGCCGTCTCGGCGAGGCCGGTGCGCACGGTCCAGAAGTCGACCTCGGCGTCGAAGACCACCACGGACCACCCGTGCCGGGAGACCGCGGTGAACCCGGTGCCGGACAGGGCGGCCAGCACGGGCAGGTCGGGGGCGTCCAGGTGGACCAGCAGGACGCGGCGCAGACCGGGGTGCTCGGGCTGCAGCTGGTGGCCGGTGGTCCGGGCGAGGGTGCCGGCCAGCTCGTCGAGGGTGCACCCGGCCTCCACAGAGCCGTCCGCGGCGGCGCGGGCCAGGCGGCCCTCGGTGTCGGCGAGGAACATCAGCTGCGTGGCCCGGGGGCCCTCCGCGTAGGCGCTGATCAGCCGGTGCCCGGCGATGACCGCGCGCATCTCCTCGAACGTGGGCCGGGGTTCCGGGGCCGGCGCGGCGGTGGTCTCCGTCGCGCAGACCACCGTGGCGGGGACCAGGTCCCACGCGGAGGTGGAGGACGCGACGTCGTCGGCGGGGAGTGAGGTCATGGCGTCCATGCTACGCCGTCGTCCCGGCCGTCCCGGGGCCGGGACCGGTCCCCGGGGCGCGTCCGGCGGGGGCTCAGCGGGGGCCGTCGACGAGCTCCGCCACCGTCCCGTCCGCCAGGGCGGCCAGGGCCGCGCGCAGCCGGTGGGCCAGCCCCGGGCGCAGGTAGGCGTCCAGCTCCTCCGGGGCCGTCCAGCGGTGGCTGAGCAGCTCCTCCTCCTGCACCGTGATGGGGGTGTCGGCCTCGATCACCCCGCCGTCGTAGACGAAGGAGACCGAGTCCCCCCAGATGCCCATGGCCACTCCGTGCGCCACGACGAGCAGCCGGCCGGGGGCCAGGTGCAGACCGACCTCCTCGACCACCTCCCGGAAGCACCCGGTGCGGGGGTCCTCCCCCGCCTCCACGGTGCCGCCGGGAACGGTCCAGTCCGACTTGTAGTTGGGCTCGACGAGCAGCACCCGGCCCTGCGGGTCGCGGATGAGGGCCTCGGCGGCCAGGCGCCGGGTGGGCAGCGAGTCGACGAACTTCTTCAGCTCGGGCTCGGAGAGGTAGGAGCTCATCGGGGCCTCACTTCCCCAGGAACTTCTCGAAGCCCTTGGGCAGGTTCAGGTCCGCCGGGTCCGGCTGGGCCTGTCCGGCGCCGAACGCCGAGCCGGCGGGCGCCTTGTGCTTGCGCTGCTGCTCGAGGGCGGCGTTCTCCTGGGCGCGCTTGGCGGGGTTGCCCGAGCGGGAACCGCCCTTCTTCGCGGAGCCCTTGCCCTTGCCCTTCTTGCCCCCGCCGGCGCCGCCGCCGCCGGGCATGCCCGGGATGCCGGCGGGCATGCCCGGCACGCCCTTGCCCTGGGCCAGCCGCTTCATCATCTTCTGCGCCTGCGCGAAGCGCTCCATGAGCTGGTTGACCTCCGAGACGGTCACCCCGGAGCCCTTGGCGATGCGGGCCCGCCGCGAGCCGTTGATGATCTTCGGGGCGACCCGCTCGTGCGGGGTCATGGAGCGCACGATGGCCTCGACGCGGTCGATCTCGCGCTCGTCGAAGTTCTCCAGCTGCTCGCGCATGCCGGCGGCGCCCGGCATCATCATGAGCATCTTCTTCATCGAGCCCATCTTGCGCAGCTGCTGCATCTGCGCCAGGAAGTCCTCGAAGGTGAAGTCCTCCTGGTCGGTGAACTTCCGGGCCATCTTCTCGGCCTCGGCCTGGTCCCACTGCTTCTCGGCCTGCTCGATCAGGGTGAGGACGTCGCCCATGTCGAGGATCCGGGAGGCCATGCGGTCCGGGTGGAACTGCTCGAAGTCGTCGACGTTCTCGCCCGTGGAGGCGAACATGATCGGCTTGCCGGTCACGGAGGCCACGGACAGGGCCGCGCCGCCGCGGGCGTCGCCGTCGAGCTTGGACAGGACCACGCCGGTGAAGTCGACGCCCTCGTTGAAGGCCTGCGCCGTGTTCACGGCGTCCTGGCCGACCATCGCGTCGATGACGAAGAGCACCTCGTCGGGCCGGACGGCGTCGCGGATGTCGCGGGCCTGCGCCATGAGCGCCTCGTCGATGCCCAGGCGCCCGGCGGTGTCCACGATGACCACGTCGTGCAGCCGGGCGCGGGCCTGGGCCACGCCGTCGCGGGCGACCTGGACGGGGTCGCCCGTGGGGTCGTCGAACTCGGAGGTGGTGCCCGGGTGCGGGGCGAAGACCGGGACGCCGGCGCGCTCGCCCACGACCTTCAGCTGCGTGACCGCGTTGGGTCGCTGCAGGTCCGAGGCCACGAGCAGGGGACGGTGCCCCTGGCCCTTGAGCCACTTGCCGAGCTTGCCGGCCAGGGTGGTCTTGCCGGCGCCCTGCAGGCCGGCGAGCATGATGATCGTGGGGCCGGTCTTGGCCATCCGGATCCGGCGGGTCTGGCCGCCGAGGATGTTCTGCAGCTCCTCGTTGACGATCTTCACGACCTGCTGGCCGGGGTTCAGCGCCTCGGAGACCTCCAGCCCGAGGGCGCGCTCCTTGACCGCGGCGGTGAACTCGCGCACGACCGGGACGGCGACGTCGGCGTCGAGCAGGGCGCGCCGGATCTCCCGCACGGTGGCGTCGACGTCCGCCTCGGTCAGGCGGCCCTTGCCCTTGAGGTTCTTGAAGGTGGCGGTCAACCGGTCGGACAGTGAATTGAACACGGGTCGAAAGCTGCTTTCGTCGAGGGAGTCGGCCGGTGCGCCGCGGTCTGCGCCGCGGGCCGCGGCCCGGCCCGGTGTGGCGGGTCAGTGTCCAAGGTTAGCAACTCCGGACGACCCGGGCCCGCCGCCGTCACGCGGCGGACACGAGGACGGACACGCCGGCGGACACGACGGCGGACACGACGGCGGACACGACGGCGGCCGGCCCCCTCCGGCGGGAGGGGGCCGGCCGCGGGGACCGAGCGGTCAGAGCGCCGTCTCGTCGCGCTCCCCGGTGCGCACCCGCACGGCCTGCCGGACGTCGGTGACCCACACCTTCCCGTCACCGGCGCGGCCGGTGTTGGCCGAGGAGACGATGACGTCGACGATGTCCGTGGCCTGGTGGTCGTCGACGAGGATCTCCACGCGGACCTTCTCCAGCAGGTCCACCGTGTACTCCGCGCCGCGGTAGACCTCGGTGTGCCCGCGCTGCTGGCCGTAGCCGTGCACGTTCTGGACCGTCATGCCCTGGACGCCGTAGGACTCGAGCGCGGACTTGATGTCCTTGAACTTCTCCGGGCGCACGATCGCGGTGACGAGTTTCATGGAAGAGCTGCCTTTCGTGGGGGTGGGATGCGTCGGGCGCCGTCGCACGGCTCAGCCGCGCACCGGCTGGGAGCGGCCGGGCTCGAAGGCGGCGGCCTCCCCGCCGGCGGCGTGGCGGCCCGGGGTGAACGAGCCCGTGGCGTCGCCGGCCAGGGCGTAGCCGGACTCGGCGTGCTGGGTGATGTCGATGCCGTCGATCTCGTCCCGCTCCGGGATCCGGAAGCCGATGGTCTTGTCGATGACGAAGGCGATGACGAAGGTCAGCACGGCGCAGTAGAGCACCGAGACGAGCACCGCCACGACCTGGGTGAGCAGCAGGCCGAAGCCGCCGCCGTAGAACAGCCCCGCGGTGCCCTCGGACGGCAGCGCCACGAAGCCCAGGGCCACGGTGCCGACGACGCCGGAGACCAGGTGCACCCCGATCACGTCCAGCGAGTCGTCCATGCCCATGCGGTACTTGAGGCCCACGGCCAGCGCCGAGCAGATGCCGGCCACGAAGCCCAGCACGATCGCCCACACCGGGGAGACGTTGGCGCACGCCGGGGTGATGGCCACGAGCCCGGCCACGGCGCCGGAGGCGGCGCCCAGGGACGTGGCGTGGCGGTCCCGGATCCGCTCGGTGAGCAGCCAGCCGAGCATCGCCGCGGAGGGGGCCACGAGGGTGTTGATCCAGATCAGCCCGGCCTGCTCGGCCGTGCCGGCCGCGCCGGCGTTGAAGCCGAACCAGCCGAACCACAGGATGGCGGCACCGAGCATCACGAGCGGCAGGTTGTGCGGGCGCTGGCTCGGGTCCTTGCCGAAGCCCTGGCGGGCCCCGACGATCATGATGAGGATCAGCGCCGCGACGCCGGCGTTGATGTGCACCACGAGCCCGCCGGCGAAGTCGATGGCCTCGCCGAGGGCGGAGCCCACGGCGCCGTCCTCGGTCAGCAGCCCGCCGCCCCAGACCATGTAGGCCAGCGGCGCGTACACCAGGGTGGCCCAGACGGGCACGAAGACGGCCCAGGCGCCGAACCGGGCGCGGTCGGCGATCGCGCCGGAGATCAGGGCGACGGTGATGATGGCGAAGGTGCCGCCGTAGGCGGCGCCGAGCAGGTCCTCGCTGCCGATGATGTCGGCCAGGGCGAAGGAGGGCACCGGGCTTCCGGTGATCCCGCCCAGGAGCGGGTCCCCGCCGCTCATCGAGTAGCCCCACAGCACCCACACCACCGAGACCATGGCGATGGAGATGAAGCTCATCATCATCATGTTCAGGACGCCCTTGGCCCGGGTCATCCCGCCGTAGAACAGGGCCAGCCCGGGGGTCATGAAGAAGACCAGGGCTGCCGCGACGATCGTCCACACGTGTCCAGCAGTGATTTCCACGATGTGCACCTCTCTCTGAAGGTTGGTCGGTCACCGGTGCCACTGGCCCGTTCCCCGCGGGGCCGTCCGGTGCTCACCGTTCACCTCGAGTGTCCGAGAGAGATGTTTCGTCCGCCGCCGCGCCGGGTTGCGGACATGTTTCGGGCCCGCCGCAATGATGACGCGCGTGTAAATTGCGGCGGGCCCGTGGGGCGTTCGGGGGACGGGTCAGTCGAGCAGGGCGTCCACGAAGCCTTCCGCCTCGAAGGGGGCCAGGTCGTCCGGGCCCTCGCCCAGGCCGATGAGCTTGACCGGGACCCCGAGGCTCTTCTGGATGGCCACCACGATGCCGCCCTTGGCGGTGCCGTCGAGCTTGGTGAGGACGATGCCGGTGACGTCCACGGCCTCGGAGAACACGCGGGCCTGGGTCATGCCGTTCTGCCCGGTGGTGGCGTCGATGACGAGCAGGACCTCGTCGATGACGGCGGCCTTCTCGACGACCCGCTTGATCTTGCCGAGCTGGTCCATCAGGCCGGCCTTGTTCTGCAGCCGCCCGGCGGTGTCGATCATCACGACGTCGACCTCCTGCTCGATGCCGGCGACCACGGAGTCGTAGGCCACGGAGGCCGGGTCGGCGCCCTCGACGTCGGAGCGCACCGTGGGCACGCCCACGCGCGCCCCCCAGGTGGAGAGCTGGTCGGCGGCCGCGGCCCGGAAGGTGTCGGCCGCGCCCAGCAGCACGTCCTTGTCCTCGGCGACGAGCACGCGGGCGAGCTTGCCCACGGTGGTGGTCTTGCCGACCCCGTTGACGCCCACGACGAGGACGACGGCGGGGACGGGGCCCTTGCGGGACACGGCCAGGGACCGGTCCAGCGTGGGGTCGACGAGCTTCACAAGCTCCTCCCGCAGCATGGCCTTCACGTGCGCGGGGTCGCTGGTGCCCTCCACCGTGACCCGGCGCCGGAGGGACTCCACGAGCTCCATCGAGGCGTCCGTGCCGAGGTCGGCGAGCAGCAGCGTCTCCTCGATCTCGTCCCACACGTCCTCGTCGATGCGGTCGCGGGAGAGCAGGGCGAGCAGGCCCTTGCCGAGGACGTTGTTGGACCGGGCCAGCCGCCCGCGCAGGCGCGCCATCCGCGACGACGCCGACTCGGGCCGGTCCAGCGCCGGGCGGGTGTCGGCGGGCCGGGCCGGCGCGGTGCCGGGCTCCAGGTCCCCGGGGGCCTCGGCGGGGCCTCCCTCGAGGTCGTCGGCGTCCCGGGTGGAGGGGTAGCCGCCGCGGGGCGCCTTGGGCCCGCGGAGCAGCACGAGGCCGAGCAGACCGAGGACCACGACGGCGATGAGCACGTATACGAGAACGGGTATCGAATCCACGCCTCCCAGCTTCTCACACCGCCCCCGGCGGGACCCGGCGGCGGGGGCCGCGCCGGTCCCGGAGTCCTAGACTCGACGGGTGCCCGTTCAGCCCTCCGCCCCCGCGCCCGAGCGCGACCGCGTCCCCCAGCAGATCACGGTGCTCATCGCCGCCGCCTTCGTCATCGCGATCGGCTACGGGATCGTGGCGCCCGTGCTCCCCCAGTTCGCCACGACCTTCGGCGTCGGGGTGGCGGCGGCCTCCGCCGTGGTCAGCGTCTTCGCCGTGGCCCGCCTCCTGTTCGCCCCGGCGGGCGGGCGGATCCTGAACCGGATCGGTGAGCGCCCCACCTACGTGACCGGGGTGCTCATCGTGGCGCTGTCCTCGGCGGCCACCGCGTTCGCCCAGAGCTACTGGCAGCTGCTGCTGTTCCGGGGCCTCGGCGGGATCGGGTCGGTGATGTTCACCATCTCCGCGATGGGCCTGATCGTGCGCCTGGCCCCGCCCCGGATGCGGGGCCGGGTCTCCGGCTACTACGCCTCCGCGTTCCTGGTGGGCGGGGTGCTCGGCCCGGTCGTGGGCGGCCTGCTCGCCGGGCTGGGGATGCAGGCCCCGTTCCTGATCTACGCGGTCTCCCTGCTCGTGGCGGTGGCCGTGGTCCACTTCCGGCTCAAGGACGAGGTGCTCGGCGCCGGCCGGGACCGCAGGAACCAGCCGGTGATGACCGTGGCGGAGGCCGGGCAGGTGGGCGCCTACCGCTCCGCGCTGGTCTCCAGCTTCGCCAACGGCTGGACCGCCCACGGGATCCGGGTGGCCCTCGTGCCGCTGTTCGCGGTCGCCGTCCTGGGGGCGGGCCCCGCGGTGGCCGGCCTGGCGCTGGCGGTCTACGCCGCCGGCAACGCCCTGGCCCTGCCGGTCACCGGCCGGCTGACCGACCGGTTCGGGCGCAAGCCGCTCGTGCTCTCCGGGCTGCTGGTCAACGGGCTCGCCACCATGGGCCTGGGCCTGGTCCAGGACGTGCCGTGGTTCGTGGTCCTGTCCCTGGTGGCGGGCATGGGCTCCGGAACGCTGAACCCCGGGCAACAGGCCACCGTGGCCGACGTCATCGGTCCGGACCGGGCCGGAGGGCCCGTGCTCGCGCGATTCCAGATGAGCGCCGACGCCGGGCAGATCCTGGGCCCCGTGGTCGCCGGCGCGCTCGCCGACGCCGCTGGCTTCGGCTGGGCCTTCGGGGTCTCCGGGGCGATCATGCTGATCGCGGCCGGGGCGTGGCTGCCCGTGCGGGACACCATGGAACGGCCCGACCCCGCGGCGGCGCGCCCGGCCGGGACATAGGCCGGGTCGGGCGCGGGAGCCGGCGGCGCGGGTCCGTCGCCGGGCTCAGCGCAACTCGGCGAGCCGCTGCCCGATCACGGTGGTGACCCCGTCCCCGCGCATGGCCACCCCGTAGAGGGCGTCGGCGATCTCCATCGTCCGCTTCTGGTGCGTGATGATGATCAGCTGCGAGGTCTCCTGCAGCTGGCGGAAGATGCTCAGCAGCCGCCCGAGGTTGCGGTCGTCCAGGGCCGCCTCGACCTCGTCCATCACGTAGAACGGCGAAGGGCGGGCCTTGAAGATCGCCACGAGCAGGGCGATCGCCGTCAGGGAGCGCTCACCGCCGGAGAGCAGGGACAGCCGCTTGATCTTCTTCCCCGCCGGGCGCGCCTCCACGTCGATCCCGGTGCTCAGCATGTCCGTCGGGTCGGTGAGCCGCAGCCGGCCCTCGCCGCCGGGGAACAGGGTGGCGAAGACGCCCTCGAACTCCCGGGCGGTGTCGGCGTAGGCCTCGGAGAAGACCCGCTCCACGTGCTCGTCCACCTCGCGCAGGATGCTGCGCAGGTCCTGCCGGGACCGCTTCAGGTCCTCGAGCTGCTCGGCGAGGAAGCGGTGCCGCTCCTCGAGCGCCGCGAACTCCTCCAGCGCCAGGGGGTTGACGCGGCCCAGCGAGGCCAGTTCCTTCTCGGCCCGGCGCAGCCGCCTCTCCTGCTCGGCCCGCACGAAGGGCGCCCCCGCCACGGCCCCGAACAGGGCGTCCTGCCCGTCCGTCGCCTCCGGCTCCTCCGTCCCGGTCCCCGCGTCGGGGTCGGGGATCGGCAGGTGCGGCCCGTAGTGCTCCACGAGCGCCTCCGGGGTGAGGCCCAGCTCCTCCAGGGAGCGGTCCTCAAGGGCCTCGATCCGCGTGCGCTGCTGGGTCCGGGCCAGCTCGTCACGGTGCACGGAGTCGGTGAGCTCGGCGACACGGGCGGCGAGCCGGTCGTTGGCGGCGCGCAGCTCCGTGAGCTCCGCGTCCAGGCCGGCGCGCACGGACTCGGCCCGGTCCCGGTCCCCGGCGGCGGCGGCCACGGACGCCCCGACACGGACCAGCAGCTGCTCGGCCGCGGCCAGCACGGCCTCGGCGTTGCGGGCCTGCAGCCGGCGGCGGTGCGCCCGGCGCTCGGCCTCCTCCCGGGCCCGGCGCTCGGTGGCGGCGGCCCGCTCCTGGGAGGCGGCCCGGTTGCCCAGCGCGCGCGCCTGCTCCTCGAGGGAGCGCAGGGCCAGCCGCGCCTCGGTCTCAGCGGCGCGGGCGGCGGTGGCGGCGCGGTGCCGTTCGTCGCGGCGGGCGGCGGCCTCCAGCTGGGCGTCCTCGGTGTCCTCCTCGCCGAGCTCCTCGGCGGCCTGCAGGCGGTCGGCGACCTCGCGCAGGCGCTGCTGCTCGGCGGCCAGGTGCCGGTCCGCGGCCGCGACCTGCTCCTCGGAGCGGGCGGTCTCCGCCGCGGCGGAGTCCAGCACGGCCCGGACCCGCGACAGCTCGGAGGCGGTCCGCTCGGCGCTGCGCTCCGCCGCGCGCAGCGCCGCGCGGCCTCCTGGGCCCGCCGGCGGCCGGCGTCGCGCTCCTCGCCCAC
>NZ_MKJW01000159.1:0-9618 GCF_001942375.1 Kocuria sp. CNJ-770 | reverse complement strand
GCGCCGGTGGGCGCGGCGGCCTCGTGCGGGTCCCCGAGGACGAGCACCGGCACGTCGGCGAGGTCGGCGGTCAGGAGTAGCGCCGGTGGGCGCGGCGGCCTCGTGCGGGTCCCCGAGGACGAGCACCGGCACGTCGGCGAGGTCGGCGGTCAGGAGCAAGGGGTCCTCCAGGGGGAGAGCGGGGATCGGGGAAGCACGCATGCCATGGTCGCGCCCCTACCAGAGTGGGGCATCCGTGTTACAGCCTGGTTGCTGTGTGACGTCCTGTGACGGCACCTGCTCGTGCGGCCCGGCGCTTCTAGGCTGGGCGCATGAGCACCTCCGATGCCCCCGTCCTGCTGGCCTGCGCCCACGGCACCCGGTCCCCGGCCGGGCGCGCGGCCGTGTCCCGCCTGGTGGACGCCGTCGCCGCCGAGCTGCCCGGGACCGAGGTGGTTCCCACCTGGGTCGACGTGCAGACCCCGGACCTGGCCGCCCGCACCGAGGAGTACGCCGGGCGCCCGGCCGTGGTGGTCCCGCTGCTGCTCTCGGCCGGCTACCACGTCTACGTGGACGTGGCCGAGGCGGTGGCCGCCGACGAGCTCCACCGGGTCTCCGGCGCCCTGGGCCCGGACCGGGCGCTGGCCCGGCTGCTGGCCCGCCGGGTGCACGAGGCCTGCGCGGCCGCCGGGGCCCCGCTGGGGGAGGCCGACGCCGTGGTGCTGGCCACCGCCGGCTCCTCGGACCGCCGGGCGGTGGTCGACTGCGCCGCGGTGGCGGAGTTGCTGGGCGAGGAGCTGGCGCGTCCGGTGGCCGTGTCCTACCTGGCCGCCGCCCGCCCCCGCGTGGCCGAGGCGGTGGCGTCCGCCCGGGCCGGCCTGGCGGACGGGGGCCGCGTCGTCGTCGCCAACTACCTGCTGGCCCCCGGCTACTTCCTGGACCTCTCGCGTGCCGCCGGGGCGGACGTGGACACCGAGCCCCTCGCCGTGCCGGAGGGGGAGGTCCCGCCCGAGCTCGTGGACGTGGTGGTCTCCCGCTACCGCTCGGTGTCCTGACCCCCGCACTCGCCGAACCCGGGCGCCCGCGTGAGTCCCCGCTGGATGCGCCGAGTCCCCCATGAGCTCGCAAGTCCCCCCGATCGGACGGGGGGACTTGCGAGCTCATGGGGGACTCGGCGGATGGAGTGCCTCGATGTGGGGCACTCGACGCGCGGGGGGGAGTCCCTCGATGTAGGGGACTCAGCAGGTGGAGTGCCCCGATGTGGGGGACTCGACGCGCGGGTGGAGTGCCCCGGTGTGGGGGACTCGGCGGGAGGCGGGTCAGTCCCGGACGCGCCTGAGGTCCGCGTCCTCGTAGCGGACCATCTTCGAGCCGGTGACCAGCTTGTGGCCGAACCACAGGGCCAGGAACAGCGGCAGGCCGATGTAGGCGGTGAGGGCGGCCGTCAGGTCCACCTCGCCGAGGAAGGCCTGGTAGTTCTGCCCCAGGATCACCACGGCGCACAGCGCGAGTGCGATCACGGGGCCCAGCGGGAAGAACCGCGCCCGGTAGGGCAGGTCCGCCAGGTCGTGGCCCTGGGCGGTGTAGGCCCTGCGGAACCGGTAGTGGCTCCAGGCGATGCCCATCCACACGATGAACCCGGCCAGGCCCGAGGCGCTGACCAGCCAGACGTAGGCGTCCCCGTCCCCGATGAAGGTGGTGAGGAAGGACGCCCCGCCCACCAGGGTGGTGGCGAGCAGCGCGTTCATGGGCACGCCGCGGCGGTTGACCTTGGCCAGGAAGCGCGGCGCCTTGCCGCCGTCGGCCAGGGCCCAGAGCATGCGGGTGGAGGCGTAGAGCCCGGAGTTGCCGGCGGAGAGGATGGCGGTGAGGATCACCGCGTTCATCACCGAGGCGGCCGCCAGCACGCCGGCGTTCTCGAACACCAGGGTGAACGGGGAGATGGAGATGTCCTCGACGTCGCTGGTGAGCAGGTTGGGGCTGGTGTACGGGATGAGGAAGCCGATCACGGTGATCGCGCCCACGTAGAAGAGCAGGATGCGCACGAACACGGTCCGGATGGCCTTGGGCACGTTCTTCTCGGGGTCCTCCGCCTCACCGGCGGCCACGCCGACCAGCTCGGTGCCCTGGAAGGAGAAGCCGGCCACCATGAAGATCGCCAGGATGCCCAGCCCGCCGCCCACGAAGGGCGCCTCGCCGGTGGTCCAGTTCTCGAACCCGGGGGACTCGCCGCCCAGGATGCCCACGATCATCAGGATGCCCAGCACCAGGAAGATCACCACGGTGACGACCTTCACCAGGGAGAACCAGAACTCGCTCTCGCCGTAGGCGCGGGTGCTCAGGGCGTTGAGCAGGAACAGGATGAGCAGGAACGCCCCGGACCAGATCCAGGACGGGACGTCCGGCAGCCAGTAGCGCATGATCAGCGCGGCGGCCACGAGCTCGGCGGCCACGGTGATCGCCCAGTTGTACCAGTAGTTCCAGCCGATGGCGAAGCCGAAGGACGGGCTGACGAAGCGGGTGGAGTACTCCTCGAACGCGCCGGAGACCGGCAGGTACGTGGCCATCTCGCCCAGGCTCTGCATCAGCAGGAAGACCATGAAGCCGATCACGACGTAGGCCAGCAGCGCCCCGCCCGGGCCGGCGGTGGCGATGGTGTTGCCGGAGGCCACGAACAGGCCGGTGCCGATGGCCCCGCCCAGCGCGATCATGGTCAGGTGGCGCGGTTTGAGGCTGCGGCGCAGCTTCTCCTGGGACTGCAGCTGCGCCTGGGTCGCAGGCGCGCTCTGCTCGGCCCGAGGGCGTGCGGTGGTGGTCACGCGGAATCTTCTCCTCTGGTGCGGTGGACGGATCACGGCAGGAGGAGGTTCGGTGGCGCCGTCCCCCCGAACGGTCCTGGCCGATTATGGGTGCAGAGGTTGCAGAGGGGAAATCGGCGCGGAGCCGCGCCACAGGGCGTCCCCGTACGATGGGCGGGTGGAATCGCAGACCGGACCGGGGCAGCAGGGCACACGCCACCCGTCCCGCTGGGTGGCCGTTGTGGCCCTTCTCACCGGTTCCGCCCTCCTCCTGCTCGCGGCCACGCTCGGGGCCCGCTGGGCGTGGGACCCTGCGCCGACGGCCGAGGAGGAGATCTCCTGCGCCCCGTACGGACTGGAGGGCGTGAGCGTCGCGCCCCGCGGCGAGCGGGGGCCGCTGAGCGACGGGCCGGTGCTCTCCGGGGGCGTGCGCCTGCAGGAGGGGCCGTCCGACCGGATGAACGTGGCCTTCGAGCACGACGGGGTGACCAGCAGCTACCACGTCTTCGCCGACGGCGTGGACTGGAGCCGGCCGGTCGGGGTGGTCTTCCGCCTCCACGGCGACGGCGCCTACGAGTTCCACAACCCCCAGCACAAAGTCTCCTGCCTCGCGGAGGTGGCGCGCAGCCACAACGCGGTGCTCGTGGCACCCCGCACCCCGGACCGGCAGGGCGAGCCCACGTGGTGGGAGGACCTCGACGGCAACGCCGAGTGGTTCCTGGCCCTGGCCGAGCAGGAGATCTTCCCCGTCTACGACGTCGACCGCTCCCGCACCTGGCTGCACGGCTACTCCGGCGGGGCGGAGTTCATCAGCTACGAGCTGCTCGCCGACCGCGTGGACTTCCTGCAGGGCGGCGGGGCGGTGCTCACCGGCGGCGGGGGGGACCCGGCCACGGGCTCCTCCCGGCCCACGGAGGAGCAGCTCGAGAACCTGCTGCTGCACTGGGACGTGGGCCTCGACGACGACGGCTCCGACCCGAGGGCCCCGTTCGACGCGCTCTCGGCGGCGGCCGCCGGCCACGCCCACTACGAGGACGCCGGCTACCGGCGGACCAGCGTGCGCTACCGGGAGGGCGTCGACCACTTCGAGCTCCCCGAGGCGCGGGTGCTCGGCGAGGTCCTCACCGCGGCCGAGGACTGAGCCGGGCGTGCGGCCGGGCACGTGATCCATCTCTCCCGGATCCCGGTCCGGCCTGCAACGACGCGGCCGGGGGCGGGTGCGGCCGGGCGCGGACGGGGCGCCCCGCCCTCACCGGCTTGCAATAGCATATGACCGCCCGTACGGTGCCGTAGAGAAGAAATATGTCGGCGGGGACCGACGCAGGGGGAAGGCCGGTGCGGGGGCATCGAGCCGAGACAACGACTCTTTCGCGGTGCGCCGACCCGGCGCCCCGCTCCTGGAGCGCCTTCCACACCGACACCACCGGCCCTGTGGGTTCTTGCGTCCCGCCGACACAGCCGCTGCCAGATCCGCAGCGGCGTGAACGTCGATGGGGGACATCAATGACAGTGCGCTCGACCATGCGCAGCGGCTCGACCCGCTCGGGGGGCGGCCGGCACCTGCTCGAGGACCGGAACCCGGACCACGACCCGCAGGAGGACGCCGAGCTGCTCGACCGGGCCCTGCACACGCAGTCGCTGCCGCAGGTCCCGGGCCGCGCCGTCTTCCCGGTCGAGTCCGCCCCGGCGCCCCGCACCCTGGTGGACGTCGTCATGGACACCGTCTCCCGGCACCCCGACGCCACGGCGGTCGACGACGGGACCACGGTGCTCAGCTACGCCGAGTTCCTCGAGCGCGTCGAGGCGCAGGCCCAGCGCCTGTGGGACCTCGACATCGGGCGCGGGGACCGGGTGGGCATCCGCGTGCCTCCGGGTCCGTGGACCTCTACGTCGCGATCCTCGGCACGATCTTCGCCGGGGCCGCCTACGTGCCGGTGGACTTCGACGACCCGGACGAGCGCGCGGCCACGGTGTGGGAGGAGGCCTCGGTGTGCGCCGTCTACGGCGCCGGCCTGGCCCTGGAGACCCGCACCGGCGTCCGCCCCGGAGCGGACTGCCGTGAGCCCGGCACGGGCGACGACGCCTGGATCATCTTCACCTCCGGCTCCACCGGCAAGCCCAAGGGCGTGGCGATCAACCACCGCTCGGCCGCCGCCCTCGTGGACGCCGAGGCCGAGCTGTACCTGCCCCGGCGCCCGCTGAGCCCGGGCGACCGGGTCATGGCGGGGCTCTCGGTGGCCTTCGACGCCTCGTGCGAGGAGATGTGGCTGGCCTGGCGCTCCGGCGCCGCCCTGGTCCCGGCTCCGCGCGCGGTCGTGCGCTCGGGCACCGATCTGGGCCCCTGGCTGGTCGAGCGGGGGATCACCGCCGTCTCCACGGTGCCCACCCTGGCGTCCATGTGGCCGGCCGAGGCGCTGAGCCGGATCCGCCTGCTGATCTTCGGCGGCGAGGCCTGCCCCAACGAGTTGGCCGCCCGCCTCGTCCACCCCGGCCGCGAGGTCTGGAACACCTACGGGCCCACCGAGGCCACGGTCATCGCCACCGGCGCCGTGCTCACCGGTGAGCCGCCCGTGCGCATCGGCCTGCCGCTGCCCGGGTGGGAGCTCGCCGTCGTCGACCCCGCCGGCAACCCCGTGCGCTGGGGCGAGGAGGGCGAGCTGATCATCGGCGGCGTGGGGCTGGGCCGCTACCTGGACCCCGCCAAGGACGCCGAGAAGTTCGCGCCGATGGACACCCTGGGCTGGGAGCGGGCCTACCGCTCCGGTGACGTGGTGCGCGCCGACCCCGAGGGCATCGTCTTCGTGGGCCGCGCCGACGACCAGGTCAAGATCTCCGGCCGCCGCGTGGAGATGGGCGAGATCGACGAGCAGATGAGCCGGCTGCCCGGCGTGCAGGCCGGCGCCGCGGCGGTGCACACCACCCCCGCCGGCAACCAGATCCTGGTCGGCTACCTGGTGGCCGACGCCCCGGGCTCGGTGAACCTCCCGGAGGCCCGCAGCCTGCTCGCCGACCGCCTCCCCGGCCAGATGGTGCCCGCGCTCGCGCTGATGGACGAGCTGCCGCTGAAGACCTCCGGCAAGGTGGACCGCAAGGCCCTGCCCTGGCCGCTGCCGACCGACGGTGCGGACGCCGTCGGCTCCCCGGTGGACGCCGAGCTCGAGTGGCTCGCCGCCCTGTGGGCCGATCAGCTGGGCCCGCTGCCCATCGACGAGGACAGCGACTTCTTCGCCCTCGGCGGCACGTCCGTGGCCGTGGCCAAGCTGGTCTCCGAGATCCGCCGGAGCTACCCGGACGCGGAGATCGCGGAGATCTACCGCCACCCCACTCTGACCGGCATGCACGAGTACCTCGCCGGGCTCGCCCCCGTCGACGTCGCGGCCCAGAACGCCGCGCGCACCCGGCAGGTGGCCGACACCCCGCGCTGGAACGGGCTCGTGCAGGTCCCCTTCCTGGCGGGCCTCTACGCCGTCTCGGGGCTGCGCTACGTGCTGGGCTCCGCGATCGTGGTGTGGCTGCTGTTCAACCTGCTCGGCGCCACGTGGGTGCCGAACCCGCCGCTGCTGCCGCTCGTGGTCGGCTGGCTGGTGCTCTTCGCCCTGCCCGGCCGCCTGGTGCTCACCGCCCTGTTCATCCGGCTGCTCACCTTCCGGCTGCGCCCCGGCGCCCACGCCCGCGGCTCCTGGACCCACCTGCGGGTCTGGATGGCCGAGCGGGTGCTGATCTTCAACAAGTTCGAACCCCTCATGGGCACCCCCGTGATGGTGCTGTTCTTCCGCCTGCTCGGCAACCGGGTGGGCCGCGGCGCCCACCTCGACACCCTGCCGCCGGTCAGCGGGCTCGCCTCGATCGGCGACGGCGCGGCCGTGGAGCACGAGGTCGACCTCTCCGGCTACTGGCTCGAGGGCGACGTCCTCCACCTCGACGGCGTCACCGTGGGCGCGCACGCCCGGATCGGCACCCGCACGCTGCTCAGCCCCGGCGCGGTGGTCGAGGACGGCGCGGAGGTCGACCCCGGCTCCCACGTCACCGGCACCGTCCCCGCCGGGCGGCTGCAGGGCGGCTCCCCGCTCGAGGACCTCGGTCCCGCCGGCGCGAGCTGGCCGGAGCCGGCCCCCGGGCACGCCCAAGGGTTCCGCAACGGCCTGCTCTACGCCCTGGGGCTCGGCACCGTCGGGCTCCTGCCCGTGCTCGCCGTGGTCCCCGGCGCCCTGATCGTGTTCACCCAGGTCCAGGGCATCGAGCTCTACGAGCGCGTCTTCCCGGTCCTGGCCCTGTGGGTGCCGGTCTTCGCCGTGCTCACGGCCCTCGTCTACCTCGCGCTGCTCGTGGCCGTGGTGCGCCTGCTCGCCGGGCTGATCACCCCCGGTCACCACCGCGCCGACGGGGCCGCGGCCTGGGCCGTGTGGCTGACCGGTGTGCTGCTGCAGAAGAGCCTCGTGTCGACCTATCCGGTCTACGCCTCGATCGCCACGCCGTTCTTCCTGCGGCTGCTGGGCGCCCGTGTGGGCAACCAGGTGGAGATCTCCACCGTGGAGACCCTTCCGCACTTGACCACCTTCGAGTCCGGCTCCTTCATGGCCGACCACTCCCTGGTCAGCTCCGCGCGCACCGGCTTCGGCTGGGTGCACGTGGGCCGCTCGACCGTGGGGGAGCGCTCCTTCGTGGGCAACTCCGGGATCGTGGGACCCGAGCGCGACGTCCCGGCGGACTCCCTGATCGCCGTGCTCTCCTCCGCCCCGGAGCACGCCGAGGCCGGCACCTCCTGGCTGGGCCGGATGCCCGAGCCGATCAGCCGGGTCAGCGACGCCGCCGACGAGGACGTCACCTACCGGCCGCGCCGGCGGCTGCTCGTGGCGCGAACCCTCGTGGAGTCCCTGCGGGCCGTGCCGTTCATGGTCACCGCGTGGATCGACCTGGCCATCGTCTACGTCCTGACCACCGTCTACATGCGCGCCGAGGGCGGCCTCGACGGCATCGTCTCGGCCCTGCTGTGGGCCACGCCCGTGGTGCTCGCCGCCGGCGTGCTGGCCTCGCTGGTGCCCGTGATGGTCAAGTGGGCGCTCATGGGCCGCTTCCGCGAGGGCGAGCGCCCCCTGTTCAGCTCCTTCGTGTGGCGCAACGAGCTCGCCGACACCTTCGCCGAGTCCCTGGCGGTGCCCGGGCTGATCCGCCTGGCCGTGGGCTCCCCGGTGTTCAACGTGTGGGCGCGGCTGATGGGCGCGCGGATCGAGCGCGGCGTGTGGTGCGAGACCTGGTGGCTGCCGGAATTCGACCTGGTCCACCTCGGCCGCGGCGTGTCCGTGAACCGCGGCACCGTGCTCCAGACGCACCTGTTCCACGACCGCATCATGCGGCTGCAGCCGGTGTCCATGGAGGCAGGGTCCACGCTGGGCCCGAACAGCTTCGTCCTCCCGGGCAGCACCGTGGAGGCCGGGGCGACCGTGGGCCCCGGCTCCCTGGTGATGGCCCAGGAGACCGTGCCCGCCGGCAGCACCTGGGGCGGGAACCCGATCCGGCCGCTGCACGTCCCGGCCGGCGAGCTCGTGGGCGGCGGGGGATCGAACCGGTGAGCGCCGTCGACCCCACCACCACCCGGGGCGGGGGCACCGCGGTGCTCAACGTCCCCGGCCCCGCCGGGCGGCGCACCAAGCGCCGGCTGGTCGGCGTGGACGCCGCCCGCGGCTTCGCGCTGCTGGGCATGGTCGCCGTGCACACGATGCCGGTCTGGGACGAGGAGGCCGGGCGGGCCTCGCTGAGCTGGTCCCTGTTCGCCGGGCACTCGGCGGCGCTGTTCGCCACCCTGGCCGGGGTGAGCCTGGCCTTCCTCTCCGGCGGCCGCACCCCGCACGAGGGCCGGCGGCTGGCCGGGGACCGGGCCGGACTCGTGGGCCGCGCCGCGGTGATCGCCCTCGTCGGCTTCCTCGTGGGGTTCGTGGCCCCGCCGGTGAACAACATCCTCATCTACTACGGGATGTTCTTCCTGCTGGCCATTCCGTTCCTGGGCCTGCGGATCCGCCACCTGCTGGCGGCCTCGGTACTGTTCGCCGTGCTCTCCCCGTTCCTCATGCAGTGGTCCCTGGAGGTGCTGCCCGCCCACGTCTACGGCAACCCCACGCTGTGGAACCTGGTCACCGAGCCGGTCACCGTCCTGTCCCAGCTGCTGCTCACCGGCACCTATCCGGCCCTGCCGTACATGAGCTACCTGCTCGCCGGCCTGGCCCTGGGCCGGATGAACCTCACCAGCCGGAAGGTGCAGCTGTGGCTGGTGGGCGTGGGCGCGGCCACCGCCCTGCTCGCCTGGACGGTGTCCATGGCGGCGCTGCTGGTCTTCGGGGTCTACGAGCGGATCTGGTCCGCCACCCCCTGGATGTCCGAGGAGCAGATCGACTCCATCCTGGTCTTCGGCCCCGAGCCGTCCCTGCCGACCACCACCCTGTGGTGGCTGACCGTTCCGGCCCCGCACAGCAACACCCCTGCGGCGCTGTTCGTCAGCCTGGGCATGGCCGTCTTCGCGCTCGGCGCCTTCCTGCTGCTGGCCCGGCTGATCGGCAAGGCCCTCACCCCGCTGGCGGCCGCCGGGTCCATGACCTTCACCCTGTACACGCTGCACCTGCTGTTCCTGGCCACGGGGGTCTACGACCTCGCGCCCGGGTTCTGGTTCTGGATGCAGCTGGCGGTCTTCGGACTGCTGGCCGTGGCCTGGCAGCGGGCGGTGGGCCAGGGCCCGCTCGAGAAGCTCGTGGCCCGCGTCTCCAAGGGCATCACCCGCAGGGTGGCGGCCCGCCCCCCGGCGGAACCGAGCCGCTGAGCAAGCCCCCCCGAGCCCCCCACCTGACCACCG